>CAZCOE010000093.1:0-4968 GCA_964500525.1 uncultured Clostridia bacterium
CTGCGCAGATCATGGCAGTGGATAGGATAATGCCGATGATCGTTACAATAGTCCTGGTCCTGTTCTTCTTCAGAGACTGCAGGGTTACTTTATTGAAAATGTTCATCTCCGAATCACCTCGTCTCGGGTGATCTTGCCGTCCTCGATGGCAATGATCCGGTCCGCCTGCAATGCGATGTTTTCGTCATGGGTGATAATAATAATGGTCTGGCCATATTTTTCATTGGAAACCTTGAGCAAATCCACGATTTCCTGGGAGTTCTTGGAATCAAGGTTGCCTGTGGGCTCATCGGCCAGCACAACAGCCGGTGCGTTCATCAAGGCACGGCCGATGGATACTCTCTGCTGCTGACCTCCGGAGAGCTGATTGGCCAGGTGGTTTTCACGGCCCTTTAGCTTCAGGGTAGTCATTAGTTCGTCAAGCCTTTCCCGGTTCACCTTCTGGCCGTCCATAAGCACTGGAAGTGTAATATTCTCTGTCACATTGAGCACAGGAATCAGGTTGTAGAATTGGTAAATCAGCCCTACCTGGCGGCGGCGGAAAATAGCCAGCTGCTCTTCGTTCTGGGCATACACGTCCTTGCCGTCCATATACACCTTGCCGCTGGTGGGACGGTCAACTCCTCCCAGTATGTGCAGCAATGTGGATTTGCCGGAACCGGAGGGGCCGATGATTGCAATGAATTCTCCCTTGTTAACTGAGAAGAATACGCCGTCCAGGGCCCGCACCTCATTCTCTCCCTTGCCATATACCTTGGTGAGATTTTCAACTCTCAATATTTCCATAGTGAAATGCTCCTTTCGCTTTCTCACCCTGATTCTACTTTGTCAAGATGACAGGGGTGTGACTTGGGGGTGACTGTTCTGTCACTTAATGGTAAAAGGGAGCCGCGGATCACACGGTTCCCTTGTAGAATCGGATTGAGAACATAGCCCCGGAAGGCTTGCGGTTCTGGGCCTTGATTGTGCCCTTTTGACTGGTAATTATCATCCTGGAGAGGGCAAGCCCTACCCCAAAGCTCTTGTCGTCGGAGTCCTTGCCCTTGTAGAAGCGCTCAAAGATATGGGGCATATCCTCTGGGGCAATGCCGGTGCCGTTGTCTTTGATCACTATCTCGGTATATAGGGCGTTATCACCTGTTTCAATCTGGATTTTACCTCCCTCCGGCGTGTGCTCCATGCAATTCTTTACGATATTGCCGATGGCCTCACAGGTCCAGGATACGTCCCCCACGAACTCGCCCGGGGCATTGATCTCCAGCTGCTGATTGCGCAATTCCATGGGAACCAGCAAGGGCTCACAGGACTTGTTGATAAGTGTTGCCATGGTGACCCTTTCCTGCTTGAACTGTACCGTACCGGCGTCCAGTTTGGAAATCTTCAGCAATGTGGTAATCAGCCACTCAATTCTGGCCAGCAGTCCGTATAGCTCGTGGGTGAGCTGATGTCTCCGTTCATCGGAGATGTTGGGCTCTGACAGGAGCTGCACCAACAAATTGATAGACGTGAGAGGTGTGCGAATCTGATGGGATATGTCTGCAATGGAGTCTGCAAGATATACCTTGTCATTCAGCAGATTCTGCTGCTGTTCCCGGAGGCGGATGGTCATTTTATAGATCTCACTATGGAGGATTGCCAATTCACCCTCGGAGTAATCCCCCATGGCAATGGCATTATCCCCATGTAGAATCTTGTCGATATCTGACGCCAAACGGGCGATTTTGCGGTATCTCTCATAGGTGCTGACATAGTGAATCAGGATGAGAAGGCATGAGAGTATAACCGCCGTAATGCCAGCCCGATTACTGGCAGTAAAACAGGCAATGCTGCCGGCAATTGCCAGAACTATCTGCAGAATCAAGGTTCTGCTGACCTCTTTGTTTTTAAGCAGCTTAATCACAATTCTACCTTGTATCCCAGGCCTCGCACCGTAAGGATTATCTTAGGGTTGGCCGGGTCATCCTCAATCTTCTCCCGGAGACGCTTAATATATACTGTCAGCGTGTTGTCGTTTACGTACTCTCCTGCCACATCCCAGATTGCCTCCAGGAGCTGGCTGCGCTGGAGAACCATGCCCCGATTATTGATGAACACCAATAGCAGGCGATATTCCAGGGCAGAGAGATACAGATCCATATTGTTCTTAATGGCAACACCCTTTTCAGTGTCCACCACCACATCTCCCAGCTTTACTATCTTGCCGGTATTGCCGGTAAGCCTGAGCACGTTCTTAATCCGGGAGACCAGCTCCCTGGGACGGAAAGGCTTGGGGATATAGTCATCTGCACCCAGGTCAAAACCTGTAACGGTGCTGTACTCGTCGCCGGATGCGGTGAGGAAAATCACGGGAATATGGTATTCGGCCTTTATTGCCCTGCAGGCGGCAAATCCGTTGCCCTCGGCAAGAGAAATATCCAGCAGCACAATATCTATCTTCTCCTGTGCAAGCATGTCCATAGCTGCGGTCTGACCGGACACACTCCTCACAATATATCCCTGGTTATTCAAGAATTCTGTCAAATTGGCGACGATAGCCTTATCGTCCTCCACTAAAAGTATTTTCGTAATAATCTCACATCCTTTTGCGCCATCATGTACTTAGCATATATCAAGGAACGAAAAAAAGATAGTGACATATTCGTCACTATCTGTGGTCTTTGTAGTGTGGGCTGCCCTTATCATTACCCTTATTGGATGCCCAGAACCTCATAGCCCTGAGCCACAACAGCGTCTTTGAGGGCTGCGTCGCTTACGTTTTCAACGGTAACAACGGCAGTGCCCGAGGTATGGCTGACAACAGCGCTCTCTACGCCGTCGATAGCTTCCAGAGCCTGCTTTACTCTGGCCTCGCAATGGCCACACATCATGCCTTCAATTTTCAAAGTCTTCGTCATTTTCTTCTCCTCCTTGATGGATTGAATTTCGTTTTTATTATTGACGGGTTTTGTCCGGTCGTGACTTGGATCGTGCACCTTGCAGAGATTTAGCCGCAGGGCGTTGGTAACTACGCAGAAGCTGGACAGGCTCATAGCTGCTGCGCCGAACATAGGATTGAGGGTGAGTCCCAGGCCCACAAACAGTCCAGCCGCAAGGGGTATGCCAATGGCGTTGTAAAAGAATGCCCAGAACAGGTTCTGGTGGATATTTCGCAAAGTTGCACGGCTCAGGCGCACCGCTGCGGATACATCCAAGAGACTGCCCTTCATCAGCACCACATCGGCTGCGTCCACAGCAATATCCGCTCCTGCTCCAATGGCGATGCCTATATCCGCCCTGGTCAGGGCTGGGGCATCGTTAATTCCGTCGCCCACCATGGCAACTTTGCCATAGGCGGAGAGCCGGCGGATTACGGTTTCTTTGCCGTCGGGCAGGACCCCTGCAATGACCTGGTCTACACCTGCCTGCTTACCTATGGCCTCAGCTGTGCGACGGTTGTCGCCGGTGAGCATCACCACATGGATGCCCATGGCCTTGAGTTCTTTTACAGCCTGGGGACTGTCGGGCTTGATGGTATCCGCCACAGCCACCAGACCCAGGAATTCCCTGCCTCTGGAGAAAAACAGAGGCGTCTTGCCCTGTGCTGAGAGTTCCTCTGCCCGATGGAGCACGGTGTCAGACAGGGTGGTTTTGGTTTTGATAAAGTCCAGATTCCCGCCGAAAAGCTCCGCTCCGTCCAATCTGGCTGTAAGCCCGTTGCCCGGAAGTGCTGCAAAGTCCGAAACTTCCCCAGGCTGGATATTCAGCTCTGACGCCCTATCCAAAATGGCCCTGGCCAGAGGGTGTTCGCTGGGGCTCTCCAGAGAGGCAGTGAGGGTGAGCAGCTCATTCTCGCTCATACCCTCAGCAGGGAAAACATCCGTCACCTTGGGTGTTCCTGCTGTGATGGTGCCGGTTTTGTCCAGAGCCACAACACGGATACGTCCCGTCTCCTCCAGGGAAGCGGCAGTTTTAAAGAGAATGCCGTTCTTCGCTCCAACACCGCTGCCTACCATAATTGCAACCGGTGTAGCAAGTCCCAATGCGCAGGGGCAGCTGATAACCAACACGGAAATGCCCCTTGCAAGGGCGTAGCCCAGGGTTTGACCCATAAGGAGCCAGACGGCAGTGGCCACCAGGGCTATGCTGATGACCACAGGCACAAATACGCCGGAGACCTTATCTGCGATCTTGGCGATAGGGGCCTTGGTGGCCGCAGCGTCGCTGACCATGCGAATGATTTGAGATAGTGTGGTGTCCTGGCCCACCCGGGTGGCTTCACAGCGGATAAAGCCCGCCTGGTTTACTGTGGCGGCGGAGACCATATCCCCCTCAGCTTTGTCCACGGGAATGCTCTCTCCGGTGAGGGCGGATTCGTCCACAGCGCTGTGGCCCTCAACCACGACTCCGTCCACCGGGATGTTCTCACCGGGACGGACCACAAAGATATCCCCCTTCTTTACCTGCTCAATGGGGACAGTCTTCTCCCCACCGTCCACAAGCACAGTGGCTGTCTTGGGAGCCAGCTTCATCAGGCCCTTGAGGGCGTCGGTGGTCTTGCCCTTGGAGCGGGCCTCCAGCGTCTTGCCCACGGTGATCAACGTCAGGATCGTACCGGCGGACTCAAAGTAGAATTCGTCCATCCACTTCATGACCGCCTCGTGATCCATGGCAGCCTGCGCCACAGTCATGGCAAAAAGCGCGTAGGTGCTGTACGCAAAGGCGGCGGTGGCGCCCAGGGCAACCAGCGTATCCATGTTGGGCGCCCGGTGGATCAGGCCCTTAAAGCCGCTGATAAAGAACTTCTGGTTGATGACCATGATGATCACCGTAAGCAGTAGCTGGGCCAGGCCCATGGCCACATGGTTGCCCTCCATGAACGCCGGCACAGGCCAGTCCCACATCATGTGCCCCATGGATAAATACATCAGCACAACCAGGAAACCCACCGAGATCCAAAGCCTTTTTACCAAAACCGGCGTCTGTCTGTCC
>CAZCOE010000094.1:0-42948 GCA_964500525.1 uncultured Clostridia bacterium
TTATCCTGGCAGGCGGGCAGGGCATGAGACTCAGACCCCTGACCTGCGACAGGCCTAAGCCAATGATGCGGATTTTGGACAAGCCTTTGCTGGAGTGGACTGTATTGGCTCTGGCAGAACAGGGCTTTGACGAGGTTACTATCGCTGTAAGATACAAGGGGGATTCCATAGCCGAATATTTTGGAGATGGGTCCTCCATGGGCATAAAAATAAACATCTTTGACGAGGACTCAAATCTGGGCACAGCAGGCTGTGTGGCAGCAATTATGGAAAAGTCCGATGATGACTGTCTGGTGCTCTGCGGCGATACCTTGACGGATATAAATTATCGGCGGGTGGCCGAGTATATGAATATCAAATCGGCAGATTTGGTAATTGCTGTGACCAAGGCCCAGGACCCCACCCGATTTGGATGCTGTACCCTGGACGAAAACGGCAAAATACTGGGATTCTCCGAGAAGCCCAGCTGGGGACTTGTGGAATCCAACATCGTAAACACCGGCATATATATGCTGTCCAACAAGGTGGTCAAAATGATTCCCAGGGATCAATTTGTGGACTTCGGCATGAGCTATTTTCCAAAGATTGTGGAAAAGGGACTGTCAATATACGGATATCAATTCGAAAACTACTGGATGGATATAGGTGAGCCTGCAGCATATATTAAAGGCTGTGCAGATGCAGCAGCAGGCAAGGTATATCTCAGCGGCAAGCATATGTCCGCCAAGCCCGGTCAGGGAGTCAACCTGATTCAGCCTGTATTCATCGGGCCAGATGTTACTTTTGGCAGCGGAATTGAGCTGGGGCCTAACGTGTGCATATGTGGCAATGCAGAAATCCGGGACAGATGCAGGATCAGAAATTCAGTGATTGACAGGGACACTGCAATACTGGAGGGGACAACAGTTGATGGAGCTGCCATCGGCCAAAACGTGAACGTAGGCAAAAACTGTACCATAAACAGGAATACAGTAATCGGCAGCAACTGTAATATCGGAGACGGATCCACTTTGCGGGAGGGAATCAGCATATGGCCCTATCACAATGTGGAAAAGGGCACAGTGGTCAGCGAGACAATATTCAGTGCAAAGGCAGTGTGTGATATTGACTGGAAGGCAGGGGATATATTGGGGGATTATTCACCTATGACCCTTTCGGATATGGCGGTTCGGATTGGCCGCAGTATAGGGTCTGTTGATGTGGAATTATCCAAGGAAAAGCCGACTGCTGCAGTGGGAACAGATGGATCCCTGCTGGCTGAGATGTTTGCAGAGGCTGTATCCCTTGGCCTGCGCTCAACAGGTGTAAATGCAGTAAAGTTTTCCGATTCAATATTGCCAGCATTCAGGTATTCCATGTCCGTTTTCCCAGCCAACATGGGAATATATTGCTATGCATCCTCTGATGACAGGGTCAGGTTTGTCCTTATCGGCCGGGATGGCAAGCGTATGCCCCTGTGGAAGGTTCGCAGGATAGACAGGGCATACAGGCAGAACGAATTCTATGAGATCATTGTGGACCAGGCAGGCAAGGGAAATTACTATAGAGGAACGGAATCAAAATATATGGATCAGCTTATGCACTCCATGCCTATTTATGTGGGCTGCTCCATAATTGTATTCTGTAAGAACCCCAACATTGCCAGGAAGTGTGCCATGATTGTCAAGTCATGCGGCATCAACAGCCTGCCAATCCAGCTGGCAGAGGGAGAGGGAGCCCAGGCCGTAATAGAGAGAATGCAATATCATCATGGCTCCGTTGGATTGGTGTTCAACGAAACCTGTGAAGATGTAACCATTGTAACTGAGAGCGGCAGGATAATCAGTCCGGACAGAGTCAGATTACTGTACGCCAAGGCGTTTTCAGACAAGCTGACAGGACCCTTGCCGGTATGTGAAAACAGCAGCCACATATATGTGGGACTCACATCCCTGGTGTACACATCCTGTGAGCTCTGTGACCGGGAGGCCGCATCAGGAGAGATGTTTGGCTATGATTGGATGTCGGACAGCCTGCTGCTGGCACTTCGTCTGCTTACGTTCATTAAGCAGGAGGGAATCTCTGCTGAGGTATTGGATGACGATGTGGAAAAGACAGTCATCAAGGAGATCGAACACACTACCCAATCCAAGGCCAATGCCATTAACAACATGAGACTGTGGGAGGAATTGGTGCCCGGCATTAAGGGCAGATTCCTTAGGCGCAGCCGGGGATGGATTCACATATGTGCCGATGACTACAGGAATGTTATCAGGATTACTGCAGAGGCAATGGATGCGGAAACTGCTGAGGACATGATTACCGAGTGTATTGATCATTTGGAGGGCAAACGGTAATTAATCCGGGGCTGCCGAAATAGGATATACAAAAAACGGCGGTGCCATGTGTACAACTTATCTACTGTGATATCCGGTCTACCTGTTGCGGAACTGTCAGTTTCTCCTCGCATTGCAGCCACAAAAAAAGCGGTAATGATATATATCCACAGAGGTATCTGCAGGTTTTCCGATGGTGAAATATGGGTGAACACAGCCCTGGGACCCTTGGTGATTAAGGGTAAATGCCTCAGACTGACGAAAATCGATAATGTACAGGTTTTAATATCAGGCAATATTTATTCCATAGGCTTTCAGGAGTGTTATAAATGAGAGAAGGTCTGTGGAATTTTATATGCGGTTATGCTAACATGAGCTTAAGTGGTGAACACATTGAGCGATTTATCAGAATCTGCTGCGCCAGGGGAATTTGCCTTCACGGCGTCAAGAGCAGAGGAGATGGGATTGATTTCAGTGTGGATCACAGATTTATGTCTCAGATTGATGAGATTGTCCATAAGTGCGGACTCAGGGTGTTGACCTGCAGAGTACACGGAACTCCGGTCCTCAGGAGGAGGGTTCTGTCCTCTATGGGACTTGTCCTCGGGATGTTGATGGCTCTGGCTGTGTTTTTTCTTGGCACATCCTTTATTACTGACGTAGTAATTGTGGGCAATGTGGACGTTCCACAGGCGGATTTGCTGCAGTTTCTTGAGGATCAAGGCATTGCTGCAGGTACAGTGAAATATGGCCTCAAAGATGAGAGGATATCCAACGCGTTGGTGATCAGCGACCCCAGGATTGCCTGGGCAGAGTTCGATGTGTCGGGCACTGTGGCCACCCTTACGGTTTCTGAGGCCAATTATATTCATGGCAGGCCGGATGACAGAGCAGCTGATGTGGTGGCCTCCAGGGATGGATATATTGTGGGTATTACCTGCCTGTCCGGAGATGCCAAGGTTTCCGCCGGGGAGGCAGTATATGCAGGGCAGCTGTTGGTATCCCATTATGTTTCGGATATTGAGCAGTCTATGGTGAATGCCAAGGCAGTTGTGCTGGCACTGGTCTGGGATAGCTACTCCCAGATTGCTGCGCCGGACACACCTGAGGAGGAAATATGGGAAATGCTCCGAGGCAGAGTCCGGGCGGATATGGAAGGCATGAGCTACACCATTGTCAGCAGTCAGGTTAACAGGGGAACGGATACTAACGAATATACAGTTGTGGTGGAATACACCACAAATATTGCTGAGACAAAATATATAGGAGATTCTTGTTCGTATGATGGAAATGGAGAGAACACAGATTGAGGTGGAGTCTGCCCAGGTAATTGCTGACGTCTTTGGCACTTTGGACAGTAATGTTAAGCTGATAGAGTCCGAGCTGGGTGTTAATATATTTCGTCGGGACGGATACATTCAGATATCCGGAGATGAGGACAAGCGTTCCCAGGCTGAAACTATCCTCAGGAGGGCCATATCTGCCTCTGAGTCCGGGTCACCTGTTACCCGCCAATACATTTACTACCTGATGCAGGACGTACTGCAGAGGGATTTTGACGACGCTGCAGCCCCCTCCCAGGGAGACTATGTTTGTATCACAGCCAGAGGCCGCAAGATTGAGCCCAAAACCCAGGGACAGAAGGCTTATGTGGAGGGCATTCGCAAAAATGACATAATGTTCGCCATCGGACCTGCCGGAACAGGCAAGACTTTTCTGGCTGTGGCCATGGCCTGCGTTGCCCTGCGAAACAAGGAGGTCAGCAGGATTATTCTGACCAGACCTGCAGTTGAGGCGGGAGAGAAACTGGGATTCCTGCCGGGAGATCTGCAGAGCAAGGTTGACCCATATCTGAGGCCGCTCTACGACGCCCTGTATGAGATAATGGGACAGGAGGTGTTCCAGAGAAATCTGGAGAAGGGGATTATCGAAATTGCTCCATTGGCATACATGAGAGGCCGTACTCTGGACGATTCATTTATCATCCTGGATGAGGCTCAGAATACAACCACCGAACAGATGAAGATGTTCCTGACCCGTATGGGCTTTGGCTCCAAGATGGTGGTTACAGGAGACGTTACTCAGATCGACCTGCCCGACGGCAAGAAATCCGGCCTTAAATATGTTTCCCGCATTCTCAGGGATATTGACGGAATTGCCTTTTCAACCCTTTCCGAGAGGGATGTGGTTCGCCATGCCCTTGTTAAGAAGATAATTAAGGCCTTTGAGAAGAACAGTTGAGAACAATACAACCACCAGCTTCGTCAGTGAAGAGTGTAGAGTGATGAGTGATGAGTTGGTCTCTCCACGTTCCTTTGCTCGCATAAATAAATGAAAGGCAGGTTAATAATATGAAATTACTATTTATGATTGGAAACGCAGCTGTGGGTAAAATGACCGTTGGTCAGGAACTGGCGAAAATAACAGGTCTCAGACTATTCCACAATCACATGACCATTGAACCGGTGATTGAGATCTTCGGTAAATATAATGGACCGGCTATAAACAGACTTCGTCAGGTAATATTCGAGGAGTTTGCAAAAACCGATAACTACGGCATGATATTTACATATATGTGGGCCTTTGACCAGCAGTCTGACTGGAATTATGTGGAGCATGTCAAGAGCATTTTTGAACCCTATGGTACGGAATTCTACTATGTGGAGCTGGTGGCATCCCGGGAAGTTCGCCTGGAGAGAAACGCAACAGAGAACCGGCTGGCAAACAAAGCATCCAAGAGGGATATTGACACATCAAATAAGAGACTTATCAGCGATGACACCCATTATCGTCTGGAGAGTCTGGAGGGAGAAGTTCCCTTTGACAACTACATGAAGATTGACAACACAGACCTGGGTCCGGATGTGGTTGCCCGGATGATAAAGGAACGTTTCAACCTTTGATTCAGGTCAAGTATGGATTTTTTGCATCTGATGCCAGGTTTTTTCTGTTTTTCTCTTCACCTTTTACTGTCAAAATGATAAACTCTTTACATGTGTAATAATCTGTCTGAATATTGGAGGATGGCTTGCTATGTTTAAAAAGTGGTTCAAGAAGCACTATCTTGTTTATGGCTTACTCTTTATTTTTATTTCAGTTTTGCTGTCAATCAGAGCAGCCGAATATGTAGTTTTATCTAACGTCTTTGTCAAGCTGATATATATTCTTTGCTCTATTGTTTTCTCCGGTCTTACCAGCCTGTTTATGGCAGTTGGGATAGAGGAGGCTATGACAAAGAAAAATGCCGACGTGAAGAACATTATTATCATTACTGCATGTGAGATGGCATGTGCATTGGCCTTGTTCTTTATTGGCAAGGCAGACAACCTGATGTTTATTACACCTGCTGTGTTTCTCTCATGCCTGTTTGCCATTCTGTATGGGTACAATATGGCCTGGATATCAGCGGTATGCAATGTTCTGATTGCCGCTTTTGTGGGCACTTCAGAGCATCTGATCTATGCTCCCATCATCCTGGCTGTGTGTCTCATGGTTTCCAAGCTTATCACTTCCACCAAGGAGCGCAGTACACTCTCCATGATGGGTGTTGCCGGCGCCATAGGTTCCTTTGCAGTGTCCTTTGCCCTTATGCTGGTGAGCAGCGCAGGTGATTCAGACAGTTGGCTGGGTGCCCTCAGGGATTCCGGATTTGTGGCACTTAACTGCTTTGTCAGCGTTATGTTTATCGTGGGCATTCTTCCTCTGTTTGAGAGGATATCCGGTGTTCTTACAGAGTTCAGAGCTCAGGAGCTTATGAATCAAAACAGCCCATTGCTGAAAAAGTTGATTCTGGAGGCTCCCGGCACATATCACCACAGCATTATGGTATGCAACCTGGCAGAGGCTGCCTCTGATGCTATCGGCGCCAACACATCCCTGGTCAAGGTGGCGGCCCTGTATCACGACATTGGCAAGTTAAAGAGACCCCAGTATTTTGCTGAGAATCAGAGCGGGGACAACCCTCATGACAACCTGGATCCTTTTGAGAGCAGGGATATCCTGTTCAATCATATTCCGGATGGCGTGGAGATTGCCAAGAAGTACAAGCTCCCTACAGAGGTTATACAGGTAATCAAATCCCACCATGGCAACACAACCACTGCATTCTTCTATTACAAGGCATTGCAGGATCAGTACAGGGAGAACGTTTCCGAGAACGATTTCAGATACAAATCCCCTAAGCCCGAGTCCAAGGAGGCTGTTATTCTCATGCTGGCTGACAGTGTGGAGGCGGCAGTCAGATCACTGCAGGAAAAGTCGGAGGAGACTATTTCAGCTCGTGTAGATGATATTATTAATGGCAAGATCCAGGACAATCAATTGTCCGAGGCCAATATATCCTTTAAGGAAATCAACGAAATCGGATATAGGTTCAAGGTAGTTATCGGCGGATACTATCATCACCGCGCTGAGTACAAAAAGCCGGAGCCACGGTTGATTGTAAATGAATAAGATTGTATTTTCCCAGGAAACGGATCTTCCATACAGGCCCAACAGGCGGGTACTCCGCAAAATAGCCAATCTCAGCCTTGCACAGGAGGGCGTAAATGTGCCCTGTAAGGTCTCGGTAATCTTTTGCGATAACGAGTATATCCAACAGGTTAACAATAGCCAGAGAGGGATTAATGCTCCCACAGATGTATTGTCCTTTCCGAACACAGATTCAACAGATGGTCAGCTGGTCTATGAGCCATATGATATGGAGGATGGCTGCCTGTATCTGGGGGATATTGTCATTTCCATCGAGAGGGCCGTTGCTCAGGCCCGGGAGTATGGACACAGTGTGGATAGAGAGATTGGTTTTCTGTTCTGCCACGGTATGTACCATATTATGGGATATGACCATGTGGACGGATCCAATACAATGTTTGAGAAGCAGGAGATAGTCCTGGACAAGCTGGGACTCAGGAGGTAAATTTTTGTTTAAGTGCGGTTATATTTCAATTATCGGTATTCCCAATGTGGGTAAGTCCACCTTGCTCAACAGACTCTGCGGCGAGAAGATTGCCATTGTCTCACCTAAGGCTCAGACTACCAGAAATGTTATTACCGGTGTTGTAACCACCCAGGATATGCAGGCTATTTTCCTGGATACTCCGGGTATCCACGCCCCCAAGACCCGCCTAGGCAAGTATATGAACAAGGCTGCAGATGGTTCAATGGGCAATGCAGACTGTTTATTGTATGTAGTGGATGCCACCAGACCCCAGATCAGGGACACAGAGGAGGCCATATTGCAGCGATTGGCCAAGGTTCGCAAGCCGATTTGCCTCATAATCAACAAGGTGGATGCTGTTGAGAAGGAGTCTCTTCTTAAGATAATCAATGAATACAGCAAGAGGTTTAATTTCCGGGATATTGTACCTGTTTCAGCTAAGACAGGAGACGGCATGGATCTGCTGTATTCTATCATCCAAGATATGCTCCCTGAGGGCCATATGCTGTTCCCTGAGGACTACTTGACAGACATGCCTGAAAAGCAATTGTGCGCCGAATATATCCGTGAGAGCATACTCAGATACTTGAGAGACGAGATACCCCATGGCGTTGGGGTTATGATTGACACCTTTAAAGAGAGGGAAGACGGCCTGATCGAAATTGCAGCCACAATCATGTGCGAAAGGGATTCGCACAAGAGCATCCTGATTGGCAAAGGCGGCGAAATGCTCAAGAAAATCGGCTCCGGTTCCCGTACACAGATGGAGAGACTGCTGGGAACCAAGGTATTCCTGCAGCTATGGGTCAAGGTCAAGAGCGGATGGAAGGATAACATGTCTGCCCTGAGGGATCTGGGATATACAGAGCACAGGGATTAAGATGTCGTTTGTTAATACTAAGGCTATAGTTGTCAGGGCCTGGGATACCGGCGAGGGAGACAGGGTTATTACCCTGATTGCAAAGGGAATCGGCAAGATTAATGTGTATGCCGGCGGCGTAAGGAAAACCAAGAACAAAAACTCTGCTGCTACAGACATCTTTGCATACTCAGATTTTAATCTGTACGTTCAATCCGGGAAGTACAGGCTGAATTCAGCCGAACTCATAGAGAGCTTCTACAACCTGCGCAACGACATTTTCGCAATTACATATGCATCTCACTGTGCAGAAATCACGATGGATACTGTCCAGGAGGAGCAGCCCGCTGACGATATGCTGCTGCTGTATCTCTGTACTATGTATATGCTGTCGGGAGGTGCAGATCCTGAGCTGATTACAGCCTGTTTTGAGCTCAAGACTGCCTGCCTGTCAGGGTTTACTCCCAGACTTAAGAGCTGCGTCAGATGCGGAGCTATTCCTGAAGGATCCCATTACTATTACTCTGTAGAGGATTTTGGTCTGGTGTGCAGGGAATGCGGTGGAGGAGAGGGCAATACTATTTCCATAGGAGAAGGTTGCCTGCGGGGAATGCAATATGTGGCCGGAGCTGAAATACGCAGAATATTCAAGTTTTCCCTGAATGACGTTTC
Organism: uncultured Clostridia bacterium; assembly: GCA_964500525.1. Lineage (GTDB taxonomy): Bacteria > Bacillota > Clostridia > RGIG7378 > RGIG7378 > RGIG7378. The sequence continues at coordinate 8,783 of CAZCOE010000094.1, forward strand.
CAAGCTGCAATTTGTTAACATTTGCCGCAGAATTATTGAAAAAGTCAACGAAAAACAATACCAGAAGCTAGATTACCTCAAAAAGTTAAAGGAATAATAAGGAATAATTATGATTGACAGCAAGAAGATTCAGGAATTTATAGATCTGAAGGGCAAAATTGATAAAAAACTGGTCAGTGACAGCCGGGATGGCGTCAGCGATTACCTGAAGGCTCTGTCTGATCTGGCGGAGGCCATTGAAATCAGGTTCTCCGACGATGCTGAGGATGCAGCTGCAGTCTGGGGATATATTTCTGACAGCTATTTCAGCACCGGAGCTATTGAGCCTGCAATACAGGCATCTGACAGACAGCTGGATGCGCTGATCTATGGCTATAGGATTTGCAATGATGATAAGAAGGAATCTCTGCTGGATAGAATATCCGATGCACTGTATAACATTATCGAATACAGAAACAGAATCAAGTATCGCCGGGACTATGAGAGTGGTGAGAAATTCTCAGACGATCCTTGTCAGGAATACATGGACAAAGTAAACGGCATTTTGCAGGATGCACCCAACGTGTATATTCATGCCACCAACAGAGCTAAGAATGCATTCAAAGCGGGATAGGATCCCAGACAGGAGACCCGTTTTTATTCATTATGCGATTAGGCAAAATAAAAATTTTGTATAATCGGAGAGACCAAAAATGGCTGATATTACGCCACACAGCCACTATTAACACAGCCTCTATCCATGTGGTATCAGATCCTGCTATTTGGTAATGTATTACTTAACCAGCAATCCTTCAAAAATATTGTAGATTTTTTCGCTTTTTCGCTTCATATTAACAGGCCTCAGCGTTCTGTCTGTAAAGCAATGTTTGGTATAGGCTTCCACCACAGTTTTGCCTGTTTTTTCATCTGTAACATTATAGGTCACAGTCATTCTGACGCCGTTAAATTCAGTTACAGCCGGTTCTATGATTATAGTATCTCCACTGGTTACGTGGTATTTATATATGCAATTCACTTCCAATGTGGGAATTGTGTAACCCTCTTGCTCCAGGTATTCCATTGGAATATCCAGCTCTTCTAACCAGCGGCTCCTGGCTTCTTCCATAAATCTTATATAATTGGAATGATGTACCACGCCCATTTTATCGGTCTCGTAGTAATTGATTTTTCTCCTATATACAAAACTCATTTTTAGGCCTCATACGACAAATATAAATACTCTAGAACTTTGCCAATGCCTTAAGGGCAGCTTTGATTGTTTCTTCAGTGGTCATTCCATCTTTGTATACATCGCTGACTGCCTTTTTGGCAATTTGCGGCGTGAAACCCAATGCGCATAATGCGTAAGTACATTCATCAGTTGTATTTGATGGCACATTTTCATTTGGGATGGATTCTACGCTGACAGCGATGTTCTGGGTCTTGCAATCCTTTTGAATTCTGTCTTTTAATTCCAGTACAATGCGCTGTGCGAGTTTTGGACCTATGCCGTTGATTTTTGTCAATTGCTTGTAATCGCCGTTTAATACAGAAATTGCAAAGGATGTGGTGGAGATTCCGGACAAAATCTGCAAAGCTACCTTGGGGCCGACTCCGGATATGGAAATCAGCTGATCAAACATTGTAAGTTCTTCTTTAGTGGCAAAACCGAACAACGCAATTAAATTCTCACGCAAATAGGTTTCGGTATACAGCAGCACATCATCAGTGGCATTTGAGCAAAATCCAATAGTGGTCAATGATGTATTAACCTCATATCCCACTCCATTTACGTCAATTACTACAGAAGTCGGTCGAATCTCAAATACTTTCCCTCTTATAAAAGCTATCATAAACTCTATAACCTCAAGTTCTTATATAATAAAATCAGAATATTTTTCAGTGCTTCACTTCAACATGGATTCCATCATGCTGTTTTGACAGTGACAAATTGCAATTGCCAACGCGTCTGCAGCGTCATCAGGCCTGGGAATTGACTCAAGATTTAATATCTTGGTTACCATGTACTGTACCTGGCGCTTTTCAGCCCGTCCATAGCCTACAACAGCCTGTTTTACCTGCATTGGAGTATATTCTCTCACAGGGATTCCCCTCATTGCAGCTGCCAGCAGGACGCATCCTCTGGCCTGGGCAACGTCTATTACCGTAGTCTGGTTGTGGCCGTAAAACAGCTTCTCAATAGACAAAACGTTGGGCCTGTATTGGTCCAGAATCCCACATACACGGCTGTAAATTGTTGGCAGTCTGTCGGTAATGGGCGCATTAACCGAAGTGGTAATTGTGCCGTATTCCACAGGCTTGAATCTGCCTGCATCATACCATACAAGACCGTATCCGGTAATACCATAGCCCGGATCAATTCCGAGAACTATCATTGCAAAGCTCCTCTACAATCTGCTTAAAATGTCTGCCTCGTTCCATGAAGTTCTTGAACATGTCATAGGATGTGGATGCGGGAGAAAGGACAATATTGTCACCGGATTCTGCACATTTGTATGCAAAACCCACAGCATCCTTGTAATCAACTGCAAAATATACTATGGGGGTGTGCTTATCAGCATCGTCACCAATATAGTCATAGAGGGCATTGGCAATTTGTTTGGATGTGGCGCCCACCAGAACCAGCACCTTTACCTTAGTTGACAAATACTCCCCCAATGAGTCAAAGGGTATCCCCTTCTCCTTGCCTCCTGCAATCAGAATAACCGGCATGTCAAAGGATTTCAATGCAGCGATTGTCCTTGAAGGACTGGTGGCAATGGAATCGTTGTAGAATTTGATTCCGTTTACATTTTTTACTAACTCCAGACGGTGCTCCACTCCTCCAAAGGTCCTGGCTACCTTGAGCATAATATCTGCAGGGACTATATCCATCAATGCAGCACAGGCTGTCATATAATTCTCCACATTGTGCATGCCCACCAATTTGATGTCGCTGCGGCTCATAATCTGGGTTTTGGAGCCCTTGGGCCCAGCATATACTATGTTGTCTCCATCCAGATAAACTCCCTCTGTAAGGGGATTTTTAGAGAAGCAGCGCACATCCAGCTTGCCATCTGCGTTCAGCTGTTCGGCTATGTCCCGGGTCACGTCATTGTCCCTGTTCAGTACCACAAGTCCATGGTCCTTGTTGGCATAGATGTTCTTCTTGGAATCGATATACTCCTGATAGTCCTTGTGCATATCCAGGTGGTTGGGAGATATATTTGTAATAACAGAAATCTCTGTTGATACATTGATGTTCAGCAGCTGAAAACTGGACAGTTCCAATACGATATAGTCATCGGGAGTCATTTCCTCAACTCTGTGCAACAGCGGATAGCCTATGTTGCCGCCAAGATAGCAATTGAATCCTGCGGTCTGGAGCATAGTATATATCAAGGTGGTTGTGGTGGTCTTGCCATCGCTGCCGGTAATGCCTATGGTATGGGAGGGACACATGTTGAGGAAAACCTCCATTTCGGAGGTCAATATGGCACCCTCGGAAACAGCCTTGGATATCTGGGGCAAATCAGGCCTCATGCCGGGAGTGCGGAAAATGTATGAAAAGCTGCCGTCCAGGTTTGACAGGTAGCTGTCACCAAGATAAAAGGCCTCCACGTATTGCTTGTTGTCCCGGATCCTGTCCGACAACATGTCCTTTGTGGCCCGGTCAAATACGTAAACCAGTGCGCCGTATTCGTGGAGAAACTTTACAAGCTCCAGGTTGTTGACACCAAAGCCCATAACAGCCACTTTGCGTCCGCAGATCCTGTTTCTGAAATCCAGCAGTTTCATATTTTCATACATAATCAAACACCCTCAAAAATAATTAAAATAATCCCTCTTCAAACAGACTCATCTGCTGACTGGTGGGCAAATCTCCCAGTGCGCCAATCTGATGCATCATATCAATTAGCGTACTGCTGAGTTTTGATACTCTGAGGCCCACTTCCTCTACTGTAGAATAAGGTCCGTTGGCTGTCCTGTCCTCTACTATTTCGTTGGCAACCTGTTCTCCCAATCCGGGCACCGCCACCAGAGGGGGCAGTATAGTCATGTTGTCCTCCAAAACCAGGAAATTGGTTGCATGGGACTTCATTATATCCGGCATGGTAAAACCTATGCCTCTATGATACATTTCGTCCACAATTTCGTAAAGGCCTACTGACTTCTGATCCTTGGGAGACGCCTTTTTGCCCTGGGCAATGATATCCTTCATGTGGTGGTAATTCTTGTCCATGCCATTGGCCATCCATTCCAGATCAAAATCTGTGCCGCTGACGGTATAGTAAGCAGCATAGAAGTGGGCGGGATATTTCAACTTGAACCATCCCAGTCGCTGGGCAGCTATGGAATATGCAACAGCGTGGGCCTTGGGGAACATGTACTTGATCTTTTTGCAGGAATCAATATACCAATCCGGAACTCCATGCTCAACCATGAGCTTCTCATTATCCGGTTTTATTCCCTTCCCCTTTCGCACACCCTCCATTATAGTGAAGGACAGTGACGGTGGCAGTCCCTTGAGAATCAGGTATGTCATAATGTCGTCACGGCAGGCAATCAGCTCAGTAATAGTGCAGGTTCCATTGTCAATCAGGTCCTTGCCGTTGCCAAGCCACACATTGGTGCCGTGGGACAGTCCAGATATCTGCAGCAGGTCAAAGAAGGATTGAGGTTTACAGTCTACCAGCATTCCACGGACGAAATTGGTACCGCTTTCCGGCAGTCCCAATGTTCCGGTGGTGGATTCTATATCTCCCGGCTTAAGTCCCAGAGGTTCCACGGAAGTAAACAGCTTGATAACATCCTTGTCAAACATGGGCACCTCATCCATGGAGACGCCTGTGTGAGTGGTTAAATATCTCAGCATGGTAGGGGCAGTATGACCCAGAATGTCCAGCTTCAGAATTGTGTCGTGAAGGGAGCTGAATGCAAAGTGGGTAGTAATAATGTCGCTGTTGAAGTCGTCGGCCGGGTGCTGCAAAGGTGTGAAATCGTGAACATCATATTCTCTTGGCACAACGATAATTCCTCCGGGATGCTGGCCTGTGGAACGCTTGGTGCCCATGCAGCCCAGCTGCAGCCGGTGAATCTCGGCGGCGCTCATGGTAATGTCGTGATCCTCGTTATAGTGTGTCACATAGCCATAGGCCGTCTTGTCAGCAACTGTGGATATGGTTCCGGCCCGGAAAACGTTTTCCTTTCCAAACAGAACTTCAATATACTTCATTGCTTTGCCCTGGTATTCCCCGGAGAAGTTCAGATCGATATCCGGGATTTTTACGTTATCTGTAAAGCCCAGGAATGTTTCAAAGGGTATGTTGTGACCATCCCTGCGCATTTCAGTGCCGCAGTTGGGACAGCTCTTCGGCGGCATGTCAAAGCCATTGCGGAATTCTCCGTTGGTAAAGAACTCCGAATGCTTGCAATTGGGGCAAACATAGTGGGGTGGCAGCGCATTAACCTCGGTAATTCCACTCATATTTGCCACAAATGAGGATCCTACGGAGCCTCGGGAGTCTACCTTATGGCCGTTGCTCTGGCTGTTGTACACAAGCTTCTGGGCAATCATATACATAACGGAATAACCATTATCGCATATTGCGTCCAACTCTGTCTCCAGCCTTTCCTTAACCAGGTCAGGCAAAGGGTTGCCGTATACCTGGTAAGCCCGGGCTCTGCAGATTTCTTTCAGCTCGTTTTCGGAATTCTCCAGCTTGGGAGGATGCATTCCCTTGGGAATAGGCCTGATATTGTCATCAATCATGTCGGCAATCATATTGGGGTTAGTAATGACAACTTCTCTGGCCCGATCCGTACCCAGATAGCTGAATTCCATCAGCATTTCCTCTGTGGTCTTAAAATACAATTCTGCCTGTTTATCTGCGTCTGTGAAGCCCTTGCCATACATGATTATACGGCGGAATACCTCGTCGTCGGGATTGAGAAAGTGAACGTCTCCGGTGGCCGCAACAGGCTTGCCAAGACGGTCGCCGATAGAGAGAATCTTACGGTTATAGTTGCGCAGGTCCTCATCCCCGGAACATGTTCCCTCCCGGACCATAAAGCGGTTGTTGTCTATAGGCTGAATCTCCAGATAGTCATAGAATCCGGCTATTCTGTCCAGGTCAGCATCCGGCTTGTTGGCAACCATTGCACGGAAAAGCTCGCCTGCTTCACAGGCGGAGCCGATAATCAGTCCCTCTCGGTACATTTCCAGCAGTCTGCGAGGTATTCTGGGCACCCGATGGAAGTAATTCAGGTTGGAGGCAGTAACCAATCTATATAGGTTTTTCAGGCCTACAGGGTTCTTTACCAACAGAATAATGTGATATGTCTGTACCTTTGTATTAATTGGCAGGTTGTTCATTTTGGCAATGCCGGGAAGCTGAGAGTAGTTGCTGCTCTCTTCCAGCAGCTCCAACAGCTTAAACAAAATTCCTCCGCAGCATACACAGTCATCCACCGCTCTATGATGATTCTCCAGCTCAACCCCCAGGTATTCAGCCACAGTATCCAGCTTGTAATTGGTTATGCCGCTGGTTATGAGCCGTCGGGCCAGTTCACAGGTATCGATGTAGACAGGGTCCTTCCAAGGCAGGTGCAATCTATTGCAGTTTTCCTGGATAAAGCCTACGTCAAAGGGGGCATTATGGGCAACCAGAATAGCGCTATCCATGAATTTTACAAACTCAGGCAATACAGTTTCGATGGTTGGAGCATCTGCAACCATGCTGTCTGAAATGCCATGGATCTTGTAGCTGGATTCAGGGATGCTGATTTGGGGATTGACAAAGGTTGAAAAGCGATCTTTGACCGTCCCGTCCGGGGCATATTTAACAGCGCCTATTTCGATAATACGGTCAGTGTCCTTGTATAGACCTGTGGTTTCCAGGTCAAATACCACGTAGTCCCGGTTTAAGTCATCTCCAAACTTGTAATTGAACATGACAAAATGGGGCTCGTCAAACAAATAGCCCTCCATTCCGTAGATAATCTTGAGATTGAGTCCCTTCTTCTCCTTGTATTTAAAGGCATCGTCGTAGGACTGGACCACTCCGTGATCTGTAATTGCCACAGCCCTATGTCCCCATCTCTCTGCTGTTTTCAGCAAATCCTCCACAGGAGTAATGCCGTCCATGGCGCTCATGGCCGTGTGCATATGGAGCTCACAGCGCTTCTCAGATGCATTGTCTTCTCTCTCCTGCCAAGTGCCGAACTTAAGAGTCTGTCCTTGAATAACATCCTCCTTAAGGTAGTTGTCATAGCGAGGTTCACCCTGAACATATACGGCTTTGTCCACAGTGACCTGCTGCTTGACGCTGTCAATCTTGTCCTCTTTGATAAAGAACTTGACCTTGATGCTGGAAGTATAGTCCGTTACGTCGATTGTGAACAAAAATGCGCCGGTTTTGAGAGGTTTTACCTCAGTGCTGATTATCTTGCCAAATATTGCAACCGCATTTGTACCGGTGTTTACACCTGAAATCGGCGTGATTTCCAGAGTAATATCTCTTCCGATGAAGGATGCAGCCTTCTTGGCCCCCTCATCCACGTTAACCTTGGCTCTTGTTCTGTTGGACATTGTTTGAACCAGATACTCGTCCTTGGGTCTCTTGCCGGTCTTCTTGGTCTCAGGCGCCTTGAAATTCAGATCCACATTGGACAGGTCCATGGCCTTCAGGTGTCCGCTGTTGTCTATGGAGTCCGTATCTGTCAGCAGGTTGGTGGATTCCTTTCCGGATTTGTCGATAAAGGAGACGTTGCAATTAATGCCCAGCAGCTCAAAAACAATATCGTGAATAATGCGGTCATAATTCATGTTCTTGAGGAATGCGGCACAGTCACGACCCAATTTGACATATATGGAGTTTTCATCCACGGACCAGGTGCTGTTTTTCATAAATCCATAGGAGGCTCGTACTCTCTCGGAGAAAACCTGCTTAATGTGGTCAATATAATCCGACAGTTGTACATTTCCCTCTGTCCTGATCAGACTATATGTAACCTTAACCCGGCCAACGTCGTAGGACTTGGCCAGGATGGCTTCCAGCTGGCGAATATAGCTGTCGGTATATGTGGCAGTGCCGGATACAGATATCTCAACACAGTTGGATTCTTTAATCAGTTTACAGCAATTAACCTTCTTATCGCTGAAGAAGGTCTTAAGCATGCTGTTTTCAGTTGATGTAATTTTGTTCATAATCTGTCTATCTCGTCTATCAGTTGGTCAACAGCCTGGGCTGCCGGTATTTTCCGGATAATCCGGCCCTTGGAAAACAGCAGAAACTCATCGGTTCCGCCGGCTATTCCTATGTCTGCATCTCTTGCCTCGCCGGGACCGTTTACAGCGCATCCCATAATGGCAACCTTGATATCCTTGGTGCATCCCTTCAGCCTATCCTCTGCCTGTTTGCAAATGCGAATAAGGTCAACTTTGGTTCTGCCGCAGGTGGGACAGGCAACTATTGTGGGACCGAATTTTCGCTGTCCTACAGCAGACAGTATGGCCTTGGCAATGGATATCTCTTCCACAGGATCGCCGGTTACAGATACCCTGATGGTGTCACCTATGCCCCGGGTTAACAGGCTGCCCAGTGCAATGGATGATTTGACTGCTGATTGTACGTATGTGCCTGCCTCAGTAACCCCCAGATGCAGTGGATAGTCGGTGGAGGCGGCAATGGTTTCATATGCCTTGATGGTCTTGACCACATCGGAACTCTTGATGGAAATGACAATATCCTTGAAGTTGTACTTTTCCAGCAGTGAGATATGATACAGTGCGCTCTCTGCCAATGCCTCAGCTGTATTGCCCAGCTTTTCCAGAATGTGCTTCTCTATGGACCCGGAATTGACGCCTATGCGGATAGGTATTCCTCTGGCTCCGGCAGCATCGGCAACAGCCTTAACTCTGTCATCCGAGCCAATGTTTCCTGGATTAATGCGTACCTTGGATACTCCTGCATCAATGGCTCCCAGAGCCAGCTTGTAGTCAAAATGTATATCCGCCACAATTGGAACCGGACTGTATGATGTGAGCTCCCGCAAAGTATCCAGGGACAGCTGATCCGGAACAGTAATCCGTATAATCTCGCAGCCGGCATTTACCAGAGCATCTATCTGTTGTCTGGAAGACTCAAAGTCATAGGGACTTGTATTGAGCATGGATTGAATGGAGACCGCAGCATCTCCTCCTATCAAAACATTGCCACATTTAACTTGTCTGGAAATCCTCCTGGGTGTCATCAGAAAATTAACCCCCATATGTCCTTAGCAACCACAAGCACCATCAAAATTATCAGAATGACAAAGCCGATGGTTGAGATAATTCCCTCTACCTTAACGGGGATCTCCTTGCGGGTTATTGCTGAATAACCGATAAACAGGAGCTTGCATCCATCAAGAGCTGGAATAGGCAGCAGATTGGCAATGCCCAGATTGATGCTGATAAGGGATGCTATGATGAACAGATTGATCATCTTGTCCTTGAAGGTTTCAACAGAGTCCACAACCTCACTCATAGTAGCCACAATGCCTACAGGCCCGGAAACTTCTGTGACGGAAACTGTGCCATTAAGCAGCCATATAAAGGACAGATAAATGCTCCTTGTGGATGAGATCAGATAATCAATGGATGAGGGAATGCTGTTTAACAGAGTTCTCTCTTCGTACACAAAGTTGTATAGGCCCATGGCTGTTCCCACATTCTGAATTGCAGCTTCAGGAGTTAACTTAAGGTCCTTATTCTCACCATTCCTGGTGACGGTTACAGTGATCTCCTGTCCCTTGCTGTCGGACAGCGCCTGATCCAGCGTATATTGCTCACCAAGTTCATGACCGTTAACCGCATATAGCCTATCTCCTGCCAGAATGCCGGCTTTATCCGCAGCACCGCCCTCCACGACGCTCTTCACGTCAAGGCTCTCGGGACCGCTGGCTGCGCCGATGGTTATGTTCATCATGTATCTGGTATAGTCAGGTGTTACGGTGTAGTTAATCTTCTCACCATCTCTGAGAATAGTCAGGTCGATAGTCTCCGGAGTTTGCCCATAGGTGAGAATATCGATATCCGAGGCCATATATACTCTCTTGCCGTTAATCTTGTATAATTCGTCTCCGGATTGAATACCCACTGTATCTGCAGAACTGCCGGGCTTAATATAGTCGATCTTGTTTGTGACAAATTGGGTAGTGCACATAATAATCGACATGACCACTAGTGCAAACAGTATGTTGATCAGGGGGCCGGCGGCAATAATAATGGCACGCTTCCACCGGGGAGCTTTGTTAAATGCCCTGTCGTTTTCCGAGGCCTCCTCCTCTCCCTCCATGGCACAATAGCCGCCCAGAGGCAGGCAGCCAATGGAATATTTAGTCTCCTTGCCCTGCCAGGAAAGAATCTTAGGTCCAAAGAACAGGGAAAATTCGTTGACCTTAACACCACAGGCCTTGGCAGCGATAAAGTGTCCCAGTTCGTGTATGATAATCAAAACCACAAGTGCCAAAATTGCTAAAAAAATACTCATTAATAATACTTCTCCTCAATATATCTGGATGAATAGATCCTGGCATTCATATCTGCCTCCTCAACCGTATCCAGGTCAACGGCCTTTACAGAAGGTATATGCTCAAGAGTGTCCTCTATAACCTCCGGTATGGCAATAAACGGAATCCTCTTGTTCAGCAGAGCGGATACCGCAATCTCATTGGCCGCGTTCATAACAGCACAGCAGGTGCCCCCGGCAGCGTAGCATTTGTAGGCAATATCCAGGCATCTGAACGTGTCCAAATCGGGCTGCTCAAAGGTCAGAGCCCCGGATGTCAGATCCGGATAGTGGGTTGCAGATGGCAATCTGTCGGGATATGTCAATGCAAGCTGAATGGGAATATGCATATCCGGTACTCCAAGCTGGGCCTTGACAGAGCCGTCCCTGAACTTGACCATGGAATGAACTATGCTTTGAGGATGAACCAAAACCTCAACGGAGCTGACGTCCATATTAAACAGGTGTCCAGCCTCGATCACCTCAAAGCCCTTGTTCATCATGGAGGCAGAGTCTATGGTTATTTTGCTGCCCATGCTCCAGTTCGGATGTCTCAGGGCCTCCTCAAGGGAAACCGACTCCAATTGTTCCCTGGTGTATCCCCTGAAGGGTCCTCCGGATGCAGTAAGCACCAGCTTAGATACATCCCTGTTATTCTCTCCCATAAGGCATTGAAATATTGCTGAATGTTCGCTGTCCACAGGGATAATTTCTGACTTCATCCGGCCGGCTGCGCTCATTATGATGTCACCGGCAGCAACAAGAGTCTCCTTGTTGGCCAAGCCAATCCGTTTCCCAGCCATTATTGCGGCATATGTGGGTCTGATCCCGGCTGCGCCAACTATGGCTGTAACGCAAATATCTGCGCTCCTGACCCGGGCACACTCCATCATGCCCTCGTCCCCGGCTAGCAAAATTGTCTTGCATCCCTTTGGCAGCATGTCCCTCAGGTCGTCCAGATATGCTGAATCCCTGATGCATGCAATCTCAGGCTCAAACTCTATAATCTGCTGTGCCAATAACCTGAAGTTGCTGTTGGCGGTAAGGGCGCTGACGCCTATGCCCAATCTCCGTGCAGCATCAAGGGTCTGAGTGCCGATTGATCCTGTAGAGCCCAGTAATGAAATAGATTTGACCATATGTATTACCTGTTGAAGAGTAAGGTGAAAATATAGACCAGAGGTGCAATAAAGAGAATGCTGTCAAATCTGTCTATAAAGCCGCCATGGCCTGGGAGAATATTGCCAAAATCCTTGATTTTAACATTTCTCTTGATACTCGAGGCAAACCAATCTCCAAATTGGGATACCAGACTGAGAACAAGCCCCAGAATGGAATATACCCACCAGGCAAAGGTGTCAAACCGGGCGGATACAATGAGTCCATAAATCGTCATAAGCAATGTGGCGCCAATCAGACCTCCGAAAAATCCCTCCCAGGTTTTCTTGGGACTCAGCTCCGGCATCATCTTGTGCTTCCCCAGGAATACACCTACAAAAAATGCGGAGATATCGGTACCCCAGGCAATTATAAGCAAAATCCAGATCAGAAGTTTGCCATGTTCTCCGAAATACAGTGGCAGAATCATGAACATGGGGACGCAGATATACAGTACTGCAAATATCGTCTGAGCTGCATCCTGGAAGTTGTATTCCGAGGATTTGATAACACAAATGCCGTATAAAACGTAGAGCAGGCATATGCTTAAGAGCAAAACCGCACCCAGAATAATATCGGAGTTTGCCACGAAAAAATCATGGAAAAAGCTGTAGACAGCGTACACCGGGAACATGACGGTGGCAGCATAGCCTACAAATTTCATAGGGTGTTTGCCGCCGACTTCGATGGCATGATAGTACTCATACATAGACAAAACGGTGGCTGCCCAAAGTACGAAAATAAACAGCCTGCCTCCAAAAAACAAGACAGCCAACAGGGCCAAAAAGCCAATAAGAGCTGTAATAATTCTGGTCTTCATCAAACGCCTCCAAATCTACGATGTCTGTTGTTAAACTCGGATATGGCCTTATCCAGATCGGATTCCGTAAAATCAGGCCATAGGACATCTGTAAAATACAGCTCCGAATATGCACTCTCCCATAATAGGAAATTGCTGGTGCGGAGTTCACCACTGGTGCGCAATATTAAATCAGGGTCAGGTAAATCAGGGTTAAACATATGCCTTGATATGGTCTCCTCTGTTATGTCCTGAGGGTTAATTTTGCCTCCTGCAGCCTGCAGGGCGATATCTCTCACAGCATGGACAATCTCATCACGCCCTCCATAATTGAGAGCTATGTTGCAGACCATGCCGGTGTTATTCGATGTGTATGCCACAAGGTTGTCGATTTTGCTGAGGAATGAGTCGGAAAGCTCATCCCTGCGTCCGGAGAAAGTGAGCCTGATGCCTAACTTGTCCAGCTCATCCCTGGAGGAAACCAGATAGTTTCCCAGCAAAGTCATGAGCCCGTTGACCTCGTCATCGTCCCTGCGCCAGTTCTCGGTGGAAAAAGCGTAAAAAGACAGGTATTTAACCGAAATGCCTGCCGCGTATTTCACTATTCGTCTAAAAACCTCGGCACCTACTTTGTGCCCGTAGGTGCGAGGCATTCCTTTAGATTTAGCCCAGCGGCCGTTGCCGTCGGGAATGATAGCAATATGCTGTGGTACGATATTTTCGCTCATTTCAGTTGGGAAACACAGATAACATACAAGCCATCCCGCAGCTCTGTATAGGCTACGCGACAGCTGTCATCCGGTTCAAAGTCCTTAAGTTTCGGGGAAACCTCAGCCTCTACCGTATATGGATGACCCAGGTCAGACAATATCCGCCTCACCTGGCCCAACCTATACCCGGAATAGGTGCAGTCTCTCTTAGAATTCCATGATCTCATTGATCTTAGCGTTGACAACAGCCTCTGTCTTCTCGATATATTTGTCCAGGAGCTTCTGTACATCCTTCTCGGCAACCTTGAGATCATCCTCGGTAATTTCGCTCTTCTTCTCCATCTTCTTGAGCTCGTCCATCTGGTCACGACGTGCATTTCTCAGGGCGACCTTGATATCCTCGGACTCCTTGCGAACTTCCTTGGTAAGCTCCTTGCGGCGATCCTCTGTCAGCGGGGGAAATACCAGCCTGATGCTCTTGCCATCGTTGGTGGGATTGATACCAATATCCGACTTCTGTATAGCCTTTGCAATTTCATTTACAAGTCTGGCCTCCCAGGGCTGAATGAGAATAACTCTGGCCTCAGGAACAGAAACACTGGCAACTGTAGCAATAGGAGCAGGTGATCCGTAGTAGTCAATATTAACGTTCTTGAGCACGTCGGGATTGGCTCTGCCGGCGCGGATTGTGGAAAGATGGTCCTTGAAGTTGTTGATAATATTGTCCATCTTGGCGGTCATTGCCTTGTATTCTTCTCTTGCCATAATTACCTCCATATATAAACAAAGTGATATAGACAACTATACCACTTTTGTAATGTCATTTCTATATCAGAATTGCAGCAATATGCTGTGAATTGGCTCTATTTGATAATCAGTCCCTGGATTTCTCCGGATACCAGATCCGACATATTTGATGCTTCGTTGGCAGGGAAAAATACGATAGGCACATTGTTTTGCTTGCAAAGTGAAGCGGCGGGAATATCCATAATCTGCAGATTCCTGGAGATTATATCGTCCAATGTGGGGTTTTCGATAACCTTTGCATTGGGATTCTTCTTGGGATCGCTGTCGTAGACTGCATCGATTGCCTTGCCCATAAGGATAGCCTCTGCGCCAATCTCTATAGCTCGGAGAGCAGCTGCTGTATCGGTAGAGAAATACGGATGTCCTGTGCCGCAGGAGAAAATAACGATATGCTTGTCGGCAATCTTTCTGCGGGCAGTCCTGGTATCAAATGTATCTGCCACCTCATGTAAATCAAGGGCTGACATAACGTCGCACTCATGGCCCAAGGACTTAATAGAGTCGCTGAGTGCAAGGGCGTTCATAGCTGTGCCCAACATGCCGATATAGTCGGATGTGACTCTGTCATCTATCTTGCAATCCCGTCCACGCCAGAAGTTTCCGCCGCCGATTACAACACCGAGCTCCACGCCCATGTCCGAAATCTTGCACAGCTGCTGTGCAACCACGCGGATTGCTGCTGTATCCAGGCCATAGCCTTTGGATCCGGCAAGAGCCTCTCCGCTTACTTTTATTAAAATACGATTGTACATATTCACCTCTAAAAAAAGGGGGACAACAATGTGTCCCCCTATTTGGTACGGATTATTTAATCTGGTTCATAACCTCTTCTACAAAGTTATCGGACTTCTTCTCAAGGCCCTCGCCTCTCTCGTATCTGACGAAGCGGCGAACAGAGATGTTCTCACCGATCTTCTGAATCAGCTGTGTAAGCCTGTCCTGAACGGTGATGGTCTCATCCTTGATGAAGCTCTGCTCCATAAGAACAGCATCCTCATAGAACTTCTTGAGTCTGCCTTCGATAATCTTGTCAAGGTAGTTGGGGTTCTTGCCCTCGTTAATTGCCTGCTGACGAACGATGTCCTTCTCGTGCTCAACAACTTCAGCGGGAATTTCCTCTCTCTTAACGTACTCAGGTCTGTTAGCTGCTACCTGCATAGCAAGATCCTTGGCAAATTCCTTGAACTCCGGGTTCTGAGCTGCGAAGTCTGTCTCGCAGTTAACCTCAATCATAACACCGATACGGCCGCCGCCGTGAACATAGCACTCAACAATACCCTCAGAAGCGATTCTGCCGGCCTTCTTAGCAGCCTTGGCAACGCCAATCTCTCTGAGATAATCAATAGCCTTATCAAAATCGCCATCGGTGTGGACCAGAGCCTTCTTGCACTCCATCATGCCAACGCCGGTTCTCTCTCTAAGGGTCTTAACCAAACTTGCAGTAATTTCCATAGTCTTATCTCCTCGTATAATATTGGGATTATTCGTTGGTCTCGGCTACAGCCTCAGCTGCAGTCTCAGTAACAGTCTCCTCTGCTGAATCGGCTGCTTCCTCAACAGCCTCTGCATTAGCTGTCTCCTCAACGGGAGCTGCATAGGACTCGCCCTGCTTGCCCTCAAGAACTGCATCAGCCATTCTGGAAGTGATAAGTTTAACTGCTCTGATAGCGTCGTCGTTGCCGGGGATTACATAATCAATCTCGTCGGGGTCGCAGTTTGTATCTACAATACCAACAATCGGAATTCCCAATTTGCGAGCTTCGAGAACTGCATTGTGCTCCTTGCGGGAGTCAACAACAAACATTGCTGCAGGAAGGGACTTCATCTCCTTGATACCGCCAAGGTTCTTCTCCAGGGTCTCTTTCTCCTTGATGAGCTTGACAACTTCCTTCTTGGGGAGAGCATTGATCTCGCCGGACTCAATCATCTTGTCGATGTTCTTGAGATAGTCAATTCTTGCCTTGATTGTCTTGAAGTTGGTGAGCATGCCACCCAGCCATCTGTTGCTGACATAGAACATGCCGCATCTCTCGGCCTCTTCCTTGATGGAATCCTGAGCCTGCTTCTTGGTGCCCACAAAGATAATGTCCTTGCCCTCTGCGGAAAGCTCTCTGATGAAGTTGTATGCCTCATCGCACTTCTTTACTGTCTTTTGCAGATCGATGATATAAATACCATTTCTCTCTGTGAAGATGTACTCACTCATCTTGGGGTTCCATCTTCTTGTGTGGTGTCCGAAATGAACACCGGCCTCTAACAGCTGCTTCATTGAAATAACTGCCATAAAAAAACCTCCATAAAATTTGTTAATCCTCCCTGCTTCTCCCCCCAACGCCTCTACGGAAATATCCGCAGCAGAAGCGCCGGTCAAAGCAGGTGCGTTTTACCGATTGATGATTATAGCATATACAATATTTGGAATGCAATACTAAATACAAAGGAAAGGTCCGGATAAATCCGGACCTTGGTGGTCGTAACAGAGCTCGAATCTGTGACCTCCACGATGTCAACGTGGCGCTCTACCTGCTGAGCTATACGGCCATATTTTTCAGTGAAGAGTGAAGAGTGAATAGTGAAGAGTGAATGGTGAAAAGTTAAGGTAATATCATTTATCACTTTTATCATTTTCGCTGTTCACTGAACTGTCAAGAGACTTAACATCTTCCTGAGAACCGTCAGTGATTGTACCATCAGAATCAACTTCTTGCAATAGCTCAATTTGAGTTTTTAACATAGACATCATCTTGGACTTGTACAAATAGGCCTGGCGCTTGTATGAATCCATGTCATACTTTATCTGCAATGACATGTTGTTGGCGGAATCCACAATGGAACGCGCCTTATTCTCTGCCTCAACGATAATATTGGATGCCTTGGCCTCGGCATTCTTGCGAACCTGTTCAGCAGTGGCCTGGGCCATGGATAGTGTCTGCTGCATGGTGGATTCCAATTCTTTGTAGCGTTCCACCTGTTGTGTCAATTCCTCAATTTTGCTGTTAAGGGAGGCAATCCTGGCCTCGTACTCGGAATAGTCGTAGGTTACTTTCTCGATAAAGGCAGACACCTCCGCCTTGGAGTACCCCTTCATTTTATTGTTGAATTGAACAGAGCTAATATTGTCCTTGGTATAATTCATCTAAATCTCCGATTAGTTGGTTCTCTTGTCGATGTTCTCAACTCCATTGGGGGTGATAACAAAGGTTTGAGGTGCGACTCTCTGAACTGTACCCTCCAGGGCACATGCAGCACCGCTCATAAAGTCCACAATACGGCGGGCCTCCTTGTCATCCTTGGCCTTGGCAAGAGAAAGAATAATTGTCATCTCGTCCTTGAGATATCCTACCAATGGATACGCAACGTCAACCTCCTCAGGATCCACATAGATAACTGTGGAGCCCACAGCTCCCTTGCGATGGTTGATCTGAGTAATGTTCTTGCCGTAATCCGGTTTAGCAACCGGCCTGGCAGCAGGAGCCGGAGTCTCATCTCTGTTCAGATCAGTATAGTAGATATCGTCGTCCTCGGACTTGGTCTTAGAGCGGCGGGATGGTTCGGCATAACCGCTGATTTCATCTGTTTCGTCGTAGTTGTCATCATTGTCTGCTCTGTAATCGTCGTTACGTTCTGAATTGCGGTTGGGCATTACATCGGTAAAGAGTCCCAGAAATGATCTTTTAGCCATGATTTGTTCTCCCTATTATGAATAAAATGTGCTACCGATACGGACCAAATTTGCTCCCTCTGATATAGCTATTTCAAAATCTCCGGACATACCCATAGAAAGGTATATCATAGGCATATTATCGATGTTTTTCGACCCTATGTCAACATACATTTTGTGTGCTGAAGCGAAGATATGACGCAATAGGTGTTCATTTGCCCCTTTTGGAGCCATTGTCATGATGCCGCAGATACTGAGATTCTTGTATTGGGGACATTGGTCCAATATCAGGTTCAGGCTGTCAGGAGAGAAACCGGACTTGGTCTCCTCTCCTGAGATGTTGAATTCCAGCATTACGCGGCGAGTTATTCCATCCAGTTTGCTCTGGGCATTCAGCTTATCAAGTATGGAAACAGAATCGCAGGAATGGATCAAATAATCTCTGTTGGCCAGGCGCTTAACCTTGTTGCTCTGGAGATGCCCGATGAGATTCCAGTCTAAATCGGTGTAGCCTAATTGGCTGCAATAGTCATCCTTTGTCAGTATTTCGTCAACTCTGTTTTCGCCAAAGGATCTGAATCCGGCCTCTGCCATTGCTGCCACAGTCTCAGGATACACATATTTTGAAACACATACTACCTTTACCGACTCCGCATCTCTGCCGCAGGCGGCACATGCATGGGACACTCTGTCCTGAATCCTGAGAGAGTTGTCCTTGATGGTCCCGATATCCACATTAATCTTCTGAATCACCTTATTAACTGTCCTTCCATTACAGACGAGGGATTGATGATAATCTCATCATATAGAACGATGCTGTCATCGTATTTGTTGGGGATTTCCTCAATAATTGCAAAATAGGTGTCCTGGGTAAGAACCTTGACCATGCGCTTCTCTGCTACGCCTATCTTGGACAGGATATATATATATCCCTCTCCGGTGGTGCTGTTGTAGTCAAAGATACTGCTGCGGCGAACCTTAAATCCCTCATAATCCTTGAAAATCAGCTGGGCATTCTCATCATACATTAATCCGATGGTATCATCCATGCCGTATCCGGTGGTAAGAACCACAGTGTACTTCCCGGATTCAGCGCGACAATCGATTATCTTCACCATTTTGCAGGGAATAATTGCTCCGCTGGACAGCTTAATGCTGTAGTTGTTGAGGTAGTAAATGTCGGCGTATTGTTCCTCTGTCAGGGAAAAGGCAATGTAATAGTCATGGCCATATACTGCCCGTACCACATTTGAACCGGCGGCATAGACTGTGTCCAGGGTTGTGGTTGTGAACTCTGTGGTAAACTTGTCCAGGTATGAGGCCTGCAGCTTGGTTATCTCATCGAACTCGCAGATCTTGGAAGTATTGCCGATGTTGTAGGATATTGTGCATGCCTCTTCCAATTTGAAATTGTCTGTATGGGCTGCCAGAGATGTCTTGTAGGAGTCTCGCCGGGAAATGAGACTGGCCACCTCGCCAACGGAAGTGTCCCCAAACTTAACATATGTGTCGTACTTGTCGCTGAGGGCATCGTTGACATTTCCAACATATATGCCCAGGGATGAGTAGGATCCAAGGGAGACAGAGGAAATAATGCTATTGAGAGATTCCATAATAGAATTGTTCAGAATAGCATCCTTTTCCTTAAACAGCTTCTTGTTCACATCCGATGAAATCAATGCTGTGAAAATCTCGGAATCCAGCTGCTTGATGGAGTCTACCAATGGATAGGAATCCTGGGAGACAATGCTGAACAGAACCTGATTGGCTCCGGCCTTCTCCCCCTCTGTCAGGTCACTGATCAGGTATCCTGAGGAAGGTGATGTAATAATATCTTCATTGCGGATAAAGCATGCCTTAACAGGTGTGGTGTGCTGGATGTGTCCATTGACGATGGGTTCGCATTCGGGGGAGTCTTTGGTGACCCAGTATGTAATCAGACATGCCATAATAATGCATACAACAGCGATACAGATTATAAGTCCGGTATGCTTGCTGAGTCTGTGTGTAACCGTGCTCATCCCAACCTCCAGATAACATAAGAAAATAATAGCACAATTTGCGAATAAAAGAAATCGTGTTATTATACCCAAAGCGAGGTAATTATGGACTTAATATACACGGTTCGTCAAGAGCATAATGGGTACAAGCTGGTGGGATGCCTCAAGGCCGAATTCGGCTTATCCGGTACTATGATTCGCCGCATTAAGGGATGTGATGGGGCCACCGTCAATGGTATCCCCTGTCACATGGGCCATATGGTTCAGACAGGAGACGTTATACAGGTACACCTGCCGGACAAGCCCACCGGGGAGGTGCCTCTGGATATCGGTCTGTCCCCTATTTATCTGGACGACTATATTTTCGCTATCGACAAGCCAGCCGGCATTGGTATGTACAGAATGCATCCTGATGATGACGTAAATATCATTGCCGGCGTTTTAGCTATGCAGATGAGAATCGGTATAGGTGATGAACAGGTACGGCCCTTGTCTCGCCTGGATAGAGATACCACAGGAGTAATCCTCTTTGCCCGCTATCCTCACATTCAATATCAATTGCAGCTGAAGCAAAGATATTCCAAGGAGTACCTGCTCATTACCGACGGCATACCGGAGCAGGAATCAGGCACCATAGACCTGCCCATAGGCAAGGACGATGTTCATTCGTTCAGGATGAGCTGCTTCCCGGGAGGCAAACCTGCACTCACCGAATATAATGTGCTGGACAGATGTGGCAATCACTGCCTGGTGTCCGCCCATTTGCTCACCGGCCGCACTCATCAATTGAGAGTACACTTCATGACTATAGGCTGTCCTATCCATGGAGATACCCTGTATGGCAATCCTTCCCAGGAAATCCGCGGACAGGCATTGCATTGTCATAGGGTTACCTTTACACATCCGGTATCAGGTGAAACGACTATGGTTGAGGCTCCTGTTCATCCTGAGTTCCTGAGCTCTCTTGAAGTATGCGGACTTCGTTTGCCCGCTCATATATAGCTGCTATCATCTCGCAGTTTGTAGGCCTCTTCCCCTTTGCTTTCAATGGATTGTTAAACAGTTCATTGATATAGTTGGCACTGGCGTTTTTCCACATTACACTGATTGAATGTCTGATCGCCCTTTCCACATTCTCAGGACGGGTGTCGTAGCTGTCCGCAATCTCCACATACAGGTTCTTTGACACATTGTACAGCATTTCCGGATCAGCCAGACACAAAGTGACAGCTGACAACAGGTACTTGTGACCAATCAGCTTGGGAGAGATTTCCAGCCTCATCAGCCAGCGCTTTATCTCCTTCTCAGGGTTGCTGTATGGCGATGCTGCCTCCCTCAGCATAAGGTGGGTGGGCTCCTGATTGTCGATGGCGATTCTGTCCAGCAACATGGCCATATCTCCTGTGGACCTTATCACATCTGTTGCCCCCAGACACAGCATCCGTTCAAAGGAAGAAGATGACACTGTAGAGCACAGCAATATTATCCGTGGAGCTGAGTCCCCCAGCTTGTATCTCAGTCGCTGGGCGCACTCTATGTAGTCCATGTCTTTGGCATGTGGTTCGCAAATAACACACTGAATTGACACCTTGTCCGCCAATTCCAGCAATGTGCTGAAGGATTCCAGTGCACCAAGCAGTTGGAATCTGCTGTCTCTCCGTATGGCCCTAGCCATGGAATCCCGTTCCCTGGTGCTGCTGACAATCAATACGATTCTTATCATTTTTTTGTTCCTCGTTTCTTTATTTTTGTTAATAAAATCATACCTTTTTTGCAATATTGGCGTGTTGAACCGCATTCACATTTCCGGGGTGGAATGTGCATATGGTTCACGGCCATATTTTTTAGATTTCCGGACTGAACAAATTGTGGAGATTTTCAGATTTACTATTTACTTTTTGGTGAGATAGTATTATCAATATAGGAATTGCAGTTTTTCACTATATTTGTATTAATTTGGAGTTTTGTTTTGAGAAAAGGTGATTTCAAGGCCGGTATATTAAACAGTATCCCGGTATTTGTGGGATATTTTTCTGTAAGTTTTGGCTTTGGCACAATGGCTGCAGCTCTTGGTATCAACACATTGGATGCCACACTAATTTCCTTTACCAATCTCACATCTGCAGGACAGTTCGCCGGACTGACAGTAATTGCCGAGGCAGGTTCTCTGACAGATATGTTTATTACCCAGCTGGTTATCAACATTCGATACGCCTTGATGAGTCTGTCCCTGGGGCAGAAAATGGGGTCAAGAGTCGGAATCGGCTCCAGACTGGCTATATCCTTCTTCAATACCGATGAGATATTTGCCCTGGCTATGAATCGCCGGGAACCTCTGACAACTGCCTATATGCTGGGACTTGGAGTGCTTCCCCTTGTGGGGTGGACCGGCGGAACTCTCCTGGGCTCAATGCTGGGCAGCATACTGCCTGCAGTCATTACCTCAGCCCTGGGAGTCTCTCTGTACGGTATGTTTGTCGCTGTGGTTACACCTCAGGCCAGAGGAAACAAATCCATGTTATATGCCTTGATTATCTCCATTGTGCTGTCCTGTATTTTTACTTGGGTGCCTGTTCTCAACAAACTGTCCTCAGGCCTGACCATTGTGGTGTGCACCATTGCGGCATCTGCAATTTGCGCATGGCTCTTCCCCATTGAGGAAAAGGAGGAGTCCGAACAATGATCTACTTGTATATTCTTGTAATGGCGCTGACCACATATCTGATCAGAATGCTGCCTCTGACTGTGTTCAGGGGCCGCCTGGAGAACCGCTTTGTCAGGTCCTTTCTGGGATATGTACCCATTACATGTATGGCTGCAATGATTTTTCCATCAATACTCTACTCTACCAATCATATAATCAGTGGAGCCGCGGCCCTTATAGTGGCTATTGCAGTATCCTTCAAGAGCAAGAGCCTGGTGCCGGTGGCGGTCTCTGCCAGCTGCGCAGTCCTGGTGGTGGAGCTGCTGATTAAATATATAATATAGCAGCCTTGTAATATGCAAAATAAAGGGAGTGCATAATACACTCCCTTTAAGATCAATCCACAACATCCAGCATATTTTCAATGAATATTCCATATCCTCTGGTGGGATCGTTAACCAGCACATGTGTAACTGCGCCAATCAGACATCCATCCTGGAGAATGGGACTGCCGGACATACCCTGAATAATACCTCCTGTCAGATCCAGAAGCTCCTGATCAACAACTTTGATAATCAGGTTTTTATCCTGTCTGTTCAGGTTTATGGTTTCGATTTCGATATCATAGCTCTGAGGACCATTTCCATCTACATCGCATATTATCTCAGCATGGCCGGTTTTTATGCTGTATCTATCCGTAATATTACATGAGAAACCATTTAACCAGGAGGCGGCCCAAGGAATAATGCTTCCGTATAGTCCGCTGCCGGAGTTAGTTTCTAACTTGGCAATAACCGGAGCTGAATAGTCAAAACATGCCCTGATTTCTCCCGGAGAATTAACTTCTCCCCTCTTGACTGACATAAAGTGGGCCTTGTACATGGATCCACTGTAAACTGTGGGAACAATTGACCCGGAGTTAGATACAGAATGGCCAAGCATTACAATTTTATTCTCTTCAGGAATATAACAAGTAATGGTGCCGATGCCCGTAAAACTGTTTTTGAGCCAGCAGCCAATTGCCTTGTCTCCTTCATCAGAAACTATTGGTGTCACATTGAAATCCATTGATTCACCGCCTCTCAGGCATGTTACCGTAATGGTTTCTCCGCTGCACATAAGCCTGGTTTTTACTGCATCAATATTCTCGGTCCTGATGCCGTCAATAGAATATATTACGTCACCGATATCAATACCGGAGTGTTGTGCCGGAGATACGCCGTCATTTGTTGATACCTGGTCAAAACCCACAACTATAGGCCCTTGATCACTTAGGTCAAAGCCGGCTAATTCTCCTGATACATAGACCTGCCGTATCTCAGCTGAAACAGCATCTGTGCAGACAGAAATGCTGACAACAGACAGCATAATCGTCATTGCAACAACTGCTGCAAATCGCAAACGTTTAATTGTTTTCATATTTGCTTTCGGCGCTTTTCTCTAGGAAAAGTATTAGCAAATGAAAATGAATTATTCTGTAAACTTTTTGATTAGTTCCCTGGAATGTGCAATGGCAGATTCTGTAATATTGCTGCCGCCGATGATTCTGGAAATCTCACGAACCTTTGATTCGTAGTCCAATTTGTCAATTTTTGAATATGTACGGCCATTGGAGACAGTTTTCTCAATACAATAGTGATTATCCGACATTGCAGCGATAATTCCATGGTGTGTTACACAAATGACCTGATGGTCTTTGCTGATGTGCTTTAATTTCAGTCCCACCTGCTGGGCAGCAACTCCTGAAATGCCTGTGTCTATTTCGTCGAAAACCACTGTCTCAATATTGTCAATCTCTGAAATAATGGTTTTAATTGCCAGCATTATACGGGAAATTTCGCCTCCTGAGCCGATTTTCGCCAGAGGCTTAAGAGGTTCACCTGGGTTAACGGAAATCCGGAATTCCACAACGTCAAAGCCATTGCGGCCCAGTTTTGCCGTGTCCGGATCGTAATCCTCAAACACAACCTTAAATGTGACGTTGTTCATCTCCAGGTCCTTGAGCTGGGATGTGATCTTCTCCTCCATAACCTTGGCAACCTGTTTGCGGTCATGGGACAACATGAGAGCCTGGGCCTTGAGCCTTTCCCTGGCATTGGCCAGATCGCAGGTGTATTTTGCCGCCAGCTGTCTGGTGTTGTCCAAATCCGCAAGCTCAGCCTTGGATTGCCTCAGATGCTCAATAGCCGAATCCAGGGAACCGCCGTACTTGCGTGTCAACTTGTCGTATATGCCAAGTCTGGTCTCTACATTCTCAATATCTGCAGAATCAAACTCCAGGTTGTCCACCAATGAAATCAATTCGTCGCTGATATCCTTGAGGTCGATACCTGCTGCCAGCAGTCTGTCTGAGATGGCGGCAAAAGTATTGTCCAGAGCTGCAGCCTTGGACAGCTCACGGCCTGCCTCCTGCAGCCTGGTAATGACAGAGTCCTGATCGCCGTAGGATGATACCAGCTGAGCAATGGCATTGGATGAATGAGTCTGGATTTTCTCAGCATAGAGCAGCTTCTTCTTCAATGAGGATAGTCTGTCAAACTCCTGCTGAGACAAATTGGCTGTCTCCAACTCCTCAATCTGATACACCAGCAAATCCCTTACCTTCTGTCTCTCCTGGTCTGAGCCGCGCAGGGACTTGAGCTTGTCCTTGATGCCAAGGCACTCTGTAAATATATTCAAATATTCAGCTTTGTGCTGAGATATTGTGTCAAAGCCAAAATCGTCCAGCAGGTCTAGATGTCTGGATGATACAAACAGGGACTGGTTGTCAAACTGGCCATGGATATCGATAAGGCCGGAGGTTATATCTCTCAAAGTCTGAACAGACACCGATATGTTGTTAACTCTGCATTTGCTCTGACCACTTGTATTAATCTCCCGATACAGAGTAATCCTGCCGGTGGGATTAATGGGAACTCCTGCAGATTCCATGGATTGACATACCGAGGTGGCTTTGGATAAAAATACAGCCTCCACAGATGCAGATTGACAACCTGAGCGAATGAAGTCCTTGCTCATTCTGGCACCGCAGATCAGCTTAATGGACTCCAGCCAGATTGTCTTGCCGCTGCCGGTTTCGCCGGTAACAACATTAAACCCTCTATCCAGATCGACACAGGATTCTTCAATCAAAGCAATGTTTCTTACAGTAAGTCTTTCCAGCATTTTCTTAACCAAGCAGTCTGAGAGTCTCTGCAATTTGTTCAGCAGCCTCAGTGCTGCGACATATAATCAAAATAGTATCATCTCCCGCAATTGTGCCAAGTATGCCGTCGTATCGGCGGGAATCAAATACAGCTGCTGCGGCCTGGGCCATGCCGGACAATGTGCGCAGCACCACCAGATTATTGGCGAAATCCACAGAAACATAGGAATCGCTGATTATTGAGACGAACTTCTCATTAAATGCTATATTGTTGTAATTGTCAGGAAATGTAAGCCTCACTACTCCGGAGGCGTCCACAATCTTGTGCACATTCAATTCCCTCAGGTCTCTTGAAAGTGTGGCCTGGGTAGCGGAAATATCATAGCGAAGCAAAGCTGCTGCCAGCTCATCCTGGGTCCTGATTACGTTCCCCTTGATAATCTCTAAAATCTTCTGCTGACGCCTATCCTTTACAGTAGACATTGTCCCTCCTAAGATTTAAAAGCATCCTTAATTACTGTATCTATGTTGTAATTTTCAACTATATTTTCCCATAAGTCAACCTTCTTTTTGCACAGCAAAAGGTATTCGATGTTGCCGTCGCCGCCTTTTATGGGAGACGGAATAATGCGGGAAACATGGATGCCTGACTGCTCAAGCCCTGAAATTACCCGGGATACAATAGATTTATGCTTTTTGGGATCCTTGACAATTCCATTTTTCCCCAGGCCTATTCCTTCGGTTTCGAATTGAGGTTTCAGCAGCAATACAATTTGTGTGTTTTTGTCCGAAAGTGTATATACTGCTTGGATGATTTTCAAAATCGATATAAACGAAACGTCGGATACTATGATCTCCGGGAGACCACCCAAGGCTTCAAATACCTGTTCCGGAGTAAGGCTGCGAATGTCCGTACCCTCCATATTGATTACACGGTTGTCCTGTCTCAGGCTGTTATGCAATTGATCATGTCCGATGTCCACTGCCAATACCTTGGCAGCATTATGCTGCAGCAGGCAATGGGTAAATCCTCCTGTGGAGGCACCAATATCCAGAGCCGTTTTGCCGGCAGCATCCAGATCAAAGGACTCTATGGCACCCTCAAGCTTCAATCCTCCTCTGCCCACATAGGGCATAATGGATTTTGCCACAGACACATTATCCGATTCTGTGACCTGGGCAGATGTTTTTGTACACAGGTGCCCATTGACAGTTATGGAACCCTCCAAAATGGCATATTTTGCCTTGGAACGGCTCTCAAAGTTCATGTATTCAACTAAATAGATATCAAGGCGCATTGATTTCCTTCAATATACCCCGGCTGATTGCCTCAGGAGACATGCCATACATATTGTCAACTTCTGAAACATCTCCATGGGTAATAGGTTTATTTGGATATGCAAAGGTCATAACATTCACAGATGAATCAGCCTGGGCCATATATGCCTTAAGGGCCTGGCCAAATCCTGTTTCACAGCATGAAGCCTCTATAGTGGCAATTTTTCTGAATCCCTTCAGTCTGCTTAGCAAACCATCTGTAATAACAGGAGAAATGGTGATCGGACAGATTACTGCAGCAGATATTCCCTGCAGCTCCAGCAAGTCTGCTGTCTTAAGTGCCTTGGCAACAGTGGAACCGGCAGCACATAATGCTATATCATTGCCTTCACGGATTAATATAGACTCATTGACGGAGGTACAAGTGCCATCTATTCCTGGAACAGCTCCTCTGGAATATCTGATGGCAACAGGACCTGTGGCCTCATTGGCTGCATATTTGATGCATTCCTCAAGAGATTCTCTGTTAAATGGCTCCAATATAGTCATGTTTGGCATGGAACGCATAAAGGAATAATCATACAGGCCTTGATGGGTTTCCCCGTCCTCACCCACTATGCCGCATCTGTCCACAAGGAAAACCACGTGAAGATTCTGAAGACATACATCGTGGAGTATCTGATCATAGGCCCTCTGTAGGAATGTTGAATAAATATCCACAAATGGAACCAGACCGGATATGGCCATACCTGCTGCCAGGGTAACTGCATGCTGTTCCGCAATAGCTGCATCGAAAAATCGGTGGGGATACTTCTCTGCAAACATATTCATTCCGGTGCCCGATGCCATTGCAGCGACGATTGATACGATGCGGGAATCCTGGTCTGCCAGCTTGCAGAGACAGTCAATTGCCGCATGGGACCAGGACTCACCGGAGTGCTTGATCAATTCCCCTGATTCGGGATTAAAGGGTCCGATTCCATGGAATTTGTCCGGATTGTCAGATGCGAATTGATATCCTAATCCCTTGATTGTATTAACATGAAGAACCACCGGAACCTGGATGTTGAGAGCGTTTTTGATGTAGTAATTCAACGTGTCCAGATCGTGACCGTCAATGGGACCCAGATACTTAATCCCCAGGGATTCAAAGAACTGGTTCTTGATAAATAGTCTCTTCACTGCAGACAAGGTCAGGCTGATGCCTCTGCTGACGAATCTGCCAAGGGAATTTTTGCTCAGTTTGTTCTTGACCCGGATCTTGGCCCTCTGGTATCCGGCACTGACACGAACCTTATTCAGGGAATTGGACAGCCCACCCTTGTTGCTGGAAATGGACATGCCGTTATCGTTGACGATTATCAGCAGTTGGTTTTTGTAATCGCTGATATCGTTCAGGGCCTCATATGCCATGCCTCCGGTGAGAGCTCCATCGCCTATTACAGCAACAACCTTGTAATTCTGCCCCAGCAAGTCCCTGCTGCAGGCCATACCAAAGGCAGCGGAAATGGATGTACTGCTGTGTCCTGTGTTGAATGCATCGGAAATGCTCTCAGATGTCTTGGGAAAACCGGAAATGCCCCCTGCTGAACGCAGCTTGTCAAAATCATCTGCCCTGCCTGTCAATATCTTGTGCACATATGACTGGTGTCCCACGTCCCATACCAATCTGTCTACAGAGGTATCCAGGTTTCTCTCCAGGGCAAGGGAAAGCTCAACCACGCCCAGATTAGATGCCAGGTGGCCTCCTGTTTTAGAGACGCTGTCTACAAGGAACAATCGGATTTCATCGCAGAGCTGTGACTGTTCAGACAGATTCATATTAACCAGATCTTCTCTGGATTTAATCCGGGATAACAATGGATTCATGTTACTTTACGCGGGTCTGACCTTCCCTGGCAAACTCAGCCAGGAACCAACCCTCATCCCCAATAGACTCAGCAATTTTTACAGCGTTATCAGTACATTCAGCCAGATATTTCTTGGATCCCTCCATGCCCAACAGGCTGACAAATGTGTTTTTGGACAGGTCTGCGTCCCGATTGATCTCTTTGCCTAAAACAGAAACATCTCCCTCTACATCCAAAATATCGTCTCTTATCTGGAATGCCAGCCCCACATATCGGGCGTAATTCTCCAACTTGGCATATAGGTCTCCTGATGTGCCGCAAAGGTGCATCGGGCCAACTATAGCAGCCTCCATCATGGCGCCGGTTTTCAGCATATGCATATCGATAAGCTGGTCCAGCTCCAATGTGCCGGACGAGAACTCCACATCTATGCCTTGACCGCCAACCATTCCGGACAATCCGGCGGATTCTGCCAGGAACAGTGCTGCATTTGCATAATTAAGTTCACCGGCGCCGGACAGAGCGGATTCAAAGGCCATGGCCTGCAGTGCGTCACCGGCCAGAATGGCTGTGGCATTTCCAAAGACAATATGGTTTGAAGGCCTGCCCCGACGCAGGTCGTCATCGTCCATATCAGGCAAATCGTCGTGGATCAATGAATATGTATGAATCATCTCTATTGCGGCAGCATAGGGCAAGACATCCTGAGTGCTGAGTCCAAGAATAGTACCTACAGCCAGAGCCAGCACCGGTCTGATACGCTTGCCACCTCCCAGCAGAGAGTATCTGACAGCCTCAAAAACACTGGAGGTGTTGGAATATTTCCCCTGGGAGGAAAACTCCTCCAGATAGGTGTTGATATCCTCCAGGTACTTGGAATATTGAATTGAATAGTTATTGTTCATTGGGGATAAAGTTCTCCTCTGTAATATTATCCTCTGACAGGGAGATTACTTTAGTAATCCTGGCCTCTGTCTCGTTGAGTTTATCCAGGCAGAACTTGGACAGCTCTTTACCGCGGGTAAACAAGGTAATAGACTCATCAAGGGTCAGATTGCCGGCCTGCAGTCTGGATACAATTGAACTGAGCTCCTGTTTGGCTGCTTCATAAGTCATCTGTTGATCAATCATGTTTCTTTACCTCCATTACTTTGCAAAGTGCAGAACCGTCCCGAAAGACTATGTTAATGTTGTCTCCTGTATTAATTCCCGAAACATCGGTGACAGGTCGCTGGCTGCTGTCTGTTACCGCCGTATATCCACGCTGTAGGACTGAGTAGGGATCCAATGCATCCAAGGCGGTGATCAACCGGTGAAGGACCAGCTTCTCCCCCGAAATCGTGGACTCGGCCATATGATTCAGAGACATATGCCAGGAATCGATCTCCATTCTCTGATGGTTGATGTATTCATAGGGGTCAGATAGGAATCGATTGCGGCAGAGATTATCCAGATATAGTTTCTCATAAGCCAGAATGTTCAGCAACCCCTTATCTATCTGATTGGTAAAATCCCGGATTTTAAGTGCCTCCTCAGATACATTGGGCACTGCCAGCTCTGCTGCCGCAGATGGAGTTGGAGCCCTGAGATCAGCCACAAAATCACAGATAGTGAAGTCTGTCTCATGGCCAACTGCAGAAATAATGGGCAGTCGGGAATTATACACGGCGTGGGCCACAATTTCCTCATTAAATGGCCACAGGTCCTCCAGAGAACCTCCTCCCCTGCCCACAATGATAACGTCTCCCAGGGAGTATTTGTTGGCGCAGTCAATGGCATAGGCAATCTGCTTGGCCGCTGAGGGGCCCTGTACTATTACAGGCAGCAATCGGATGTGAATTCCGGGAAAGCGGCGGGTGGAAACGTTGATAATATCCCTGATAACAGCTCCGGTAGATGATGTAACAACAGCAATTGTCCTGGGAAATGCAGGGATTGGAATCTTGTGCTCCTGACTATAGTAGCCCATTTTGCCAAGTTTGGCCTTGAGCTCCTCAAACTGCTGGGCCAAAGAGCCCTTGCCATCCTCACTCATGGACGTAACATATATCTGATATGTGCCATCCCGTTCAAATACAGAAACCGAACCGGTAACTATAACCTTCATCCCATCTGCGGGACGGAACTTGAGAGATGATACATTGCTCTTAAACATAACGCACCGGATAAGTGCAGAGCTATCCTTCAGAGAAAAATAAAGATGGCCCGTATAGTGGGCCTTAAAGTTGGAAATCTCTCCAACAACAGTGAGGTTTTGTAGAACAACATCACCGGAAATAACGGACTTGATGTACTTGTTAACATCGGATACAGAGTATCTGATGCCTGCGCCATTGGTGCTCATGATTTGCTGTCAATAACGCTGCGAAGTATGCCATTGATATAAGCGGATGCTTCATCCGTACTGTACATAGCAGCAATAGCAACGGCCTCGCTGGCAGCAACCGAATCAGGTATATCCGGGCAAAAGAGAATCTCGTAAACAGCCATACGGAGTATGCACAAATCTACTATAGGCAACCGATCTATATCCCAATTGACAGTACTGTTGGAAATGATGGGATCGATGGCGCCAATATTGTGCTCCACTCCAGCAATAATTGACTTGGAGAACCTGAGATCATCGATGGAAAGATTGTCGCTGCTCATCATGTCAAACTGGCTGAGAATAGACTCAAGGTCAGTGTCACCGGGCAAATCCTGTAACCTGTTTCTGTACATCATTTGCATGGCTGCAATTCTGGCATCTCTCCTGCTCATACATTCTCCAACTAAGTATAAAATACTCGTGAATTATACCAAATCAAAGAATGCAATACAAGTCACTAGAACTTGGTCTTCACGTAGACCTTGTTTAGAGTTGTGGCAGAATTTCTGGCAACAATATCTGCAATCTTGGTTGCCTCAACTCCCGACATCTCAGTTGCTGCAACGTATACATCAATGGTTCCGTCTTCAAAGAAGTACACAATGCAGTCATCATATCCGCAGCCTATGATCATATTCTCAAGGGATTGCTCCTTCTCTGTCAGAGCCACCAGCTCCATAAGAGAGGTATATGCCTGGGTTTTGGAGGCCTCATCCGCTGTCTGACTTTCAGTAATGCTGTTTAGGGCTTCTTGACGGTCTTCTCTCAATGATTGCCGTTCTGTTTTTTCATATGCAAAAAAGTTTTCAAATCCCTTATCCGATGGCGTGGAAATGTCTGCTCCTGCATCTACCTCCGGGTTAGCGTCGGAATTTGAATCCGAATCCGATACCACGTCGTCAAGTATCAGACTGCTGCTGTTATCTGGGGTTTTGTCAACTACTTCTGTGTTGTCTGTTTTGTCTCCCTGGCTGGGTATGTCTGTATTGCGTCCGCCAAATATAATCTGTACAACTCCTGCCAATAACAGGAGCAATGCAACTGCAACAACTATTATCTGTTTTCTCTTGATAATCATCATAATTGACCTCACTTATTTGTCTTTAGTTGATGTTATGATGGCAATCGGCTAATTATTACTGCCTGAATATACACAAATGCTGCTAAGGGGAATTCCTGTAATAACATGAACCGCATTTTTGACTCTGTACTCCGTTTCCCTGTTCAGGTTGTCGCAAATGACTACGGCTCCCATGGGATATCCCTCCCTGTCATAGCTGATAAGGGATTGGGCCCGGCCTACACCTTCTATGGCACTGAGATAATGGTTCAAATCCGCATTGGTGGTTTCACTGTACTCTCCTGAGTCGGTGATTTCACTTTCACTTCCTGTGAAAATCTCCACAAAAGTAATTATCAACATGGCACATAGGGCAACTATGCTGATGATTATCACAATTTTGTTCTTAATGGACTTGTCTTTTATGTTGATCATATTCCCTCCTTTATAAGACCGGCCATGACATCACTTATCATGGGACTATAAGTTTCCAAAATCATTAGCAAAACAGCTGCAGTCATTATTAAATCCAATATTCTGATATAGTTTTCGTCCTCAATCAGAATGTCCACAGCAGCTGCAACAAATACTGTCAAAATAATCTTCATATTTGAAATTTCTCACATACACCACATAGAGCCGACGTTACCAACAGCAGGCAAATACATATGGAAAACAGAATGGATATGGCAGCCATTCCCCCTGCAGCCGCATTTGTTAAGCCTTTTGAGTCGCTGATGCTCTCTGTAATACTGCCCAGCAACTTTAGCTCAATAAATATTATCTCTGCCTTTATCAATGGAAACAGGCATAAAGCAACTATAGAGGATGTTATGTATTTGCCCGCTGTGGCCGATATGACAGCCAGGGAATCAAACACCACCTCAGATATTTCACCCAGATCCTTGCCTAACATAGGTGATATTGTACCTGCAGACAGTTTTGCTGTGCGCAAAGTCATCATGCTGTATGAACCAACCACTTTGCATGTGGTGGATATGTATACCACCAGAAGTGATGTGACTATTCCGAAAAACCACATGAAAAATTTACATATTCCCGAAGTAATTCCGGATAGACTTCTGAATCGACCGGAGCCGGATATGGTACTGCAGAATCCCAGGCAACATGATGCCTTAAATATATTTATGCCCAGGTTGGTATAGGTTGTGCATATTACGGGTATTCCCAGGGATCCAGCCAAAGACAGCCCGGACATGTCCAAACCCAGTCCTTGGGCATAGGCCACAACGCCAAATATTGTGGATATGCACATGGTCATATATGATGTGCAGGCCGTAAGTGCATGGAAAACCACATCGTACAGCTGAATCAACAGGCCTATCCCAGACACCATACATATCAGGCCTGCATATTTGTTGGATATATTTGAATTCAGAGTCTTGGACAGCAAAACTACAATTGCCACAAAGGCTATATTGCCGGCTAATATGGTTATATCAGGCAAGGATATGGGATCTCCTTGGATTTCCAATTGAGAAATGCCCAGGGATTGAAATAATTCATCGTATGTCATATAAATCCACCTGATTCTATTGCCTCAACCATTTCTCTGAACAAATCTATGGCAGTGATACAGAGAAAACTGTATGAGACACATCTAATCAGTGCTGACAGTCCCCTCTCTCCTGCTGCATCAGACAGCTTTTCCCCTATGGTGCCAATCAGTACCAGGTTCATTATGGATTTTATGCCCACACCCAGTGGAGCAAATTCTCCTATATAGTCCACGGATTCCAGATATTTGTCTGTGAATACCAAGGAAAGAATAATGGCTGCAGCAATTACAGGCAGTACAGCCAGCTTGGAATTGCATTGTTCCAATATGATTTTGGCAATTATGGCCACGAAGACGATGGATATACAGGCTATCATGACAACTCCTTAAGTACAGACATCAGGTTCGAGGCCTCATTTGCTATTAACAGAACTGAAGCTATTGTTCCGGCCAGGCACAATAGTATTGAAATGTCCTTCTTTCCTGCAGAATCCAACATTATGGACAGTAGGGATGTAACTATGCCGATTGCCGCTATTTCAAAGATCAGTTTCATATACCATCCTCCATTCGGCACATTATATTGGACAAGTTTTGTTAATATGAGTACAAGCCGTTTTTTAGTGAATAGTGAA
>CAZCOE010000095.1:0-26314 GCA_964500525.1 uncultured Clostridia bacterium
CATTCCACTATGAGGATTATCGCACCGGTTACAGACAGGGCCAGGAAATGGCCAAGGCAATTGGTCTCTACAGGCAAAAATTCTGCGGATGCATGTGGAGTGCCCCTGCAGCAATCAGGGACAGCATTATTCTGCCATAGCATTTTTCGGTACTTTTGACCGCCCCAACTAAGTGAAGAGTGAAGAGTGATGAGTGATGAGTTCTGGCCTCCACGTTCCTTTGCTCGATGGGCGAATGGCGAAGCGGGGCTTCGCCCAGTGAAGAGTGAAGAGTGAAGAGTGAAGAGTTCTGGTCCCCATGATCCAGAGATCGAATAACTAAGCGGGGCACGGGCGAGGCAAAGCCTCCCAGTGAATAGTGAAGAGTGAAGAGTGAAGAGTTCTGGTCCCCATGATCCAGAGATCGAATGATGAAGCGGTGCACTGGCGAGGCAAAGCCTCCCAGTGAATAGTGAAGAGTGAAGAGTGAAGAGTTCTGGTCCCTATGCTCCCATGGTCGATTGGCGAAGCGGTGCTTCGCCATTCCAGTGAAGAGTGAATAGTGATTAGTGAAAAAGTCTGGTCCCCATGTTCCTATGCTCGATGGGCGAAGCGGTGCTTCGCCATTCCAGTGAAGAGTGAATAGTGAAGAACTCTGGTCCCTATGTTCCAGAGATCAAACGATGAAGCGGTGCACGGGCGAGGCAAAGCCTCCCAGTGAATAGTGAAGAGTGAAGAGTGAAGAGTTCTGGTCCCCATGATCCAGAGATCGAATGATGAAGCGGTGCCCTAAGAACCCGAAGCGGTAGTTATGATCCCATGGCCTTTTGGCTAAGCAAGGCTTCGCCAGTGAATAGTGAAAAGAGTAGAGTGAAAAGTTAAGGAGTGCATGCTCCGGTGATCAGATAATGCCAGTCCACCATTGGAGCATAGGGAACGCAAATCTTAACAATTTACCGGAAAGGACAAACCCTTGTTCGAGAAGAAGAGTCAAGAACAGATCAATAGAGACAAATGGCGCAAGTTTTCCTCAAGGCTGGTCAGATACATGGCTCTGGCTGTGCTTTTCCTTGCCATCTTCTATGCATGCTTTGACTTTTCCTACAGATACGCCATGAAGACCGAAGAGAATATAGCCGTCCTGGAGCAAGCCGAGGGTATGGAGGTCATCGATGGACAGGAGATAATGATTGACTACAACTCCACCACCATATCCATTGCCAACAAGCTCAAGGAGGAGGGCTACATCGACAACGTGGTTATGTTCCGGCTGCTGTCCAAGATCAACGGATACGACGGTCAGTATCAGGCGGGATACCACATTATCTCCAAGAGAATGAACTACAACGAGCTGATGTATACCCTGACCCAGGATCCCATTACAGTTACCGTAATGATTCCCGAGGGATATTCTATAGAGCAGATTGCAGACCTTCTGGAGAAGAACAAGGTAATCACCAGAGACGAATTTCTGAGGGCGATTAAGGAAGAGGTCTGGACATACAAGTTCCTCCAGGATATTCCCGAGGGCAAGGACCAGCTGTTGGAGGGATTCCTGTTCCCGGACACCTACTTCTTTACTGTAGGTTCCAACGGCCGCACCGTTCTCAACAAATTCCTATCCAACTTTGAGACAAAATTCAAGAACAAGTACTACAGGCAGATGGAGACTCTGGGGTTGGACCTGAATGAGGTGCTCACACTGGCCTCTATCGTGGAGAAGGAATCTTCCAGCTCCAGTGAGAGGAGAATTATTGCCGGGGTTCTGTACAAGCGTATACATTCCAACGATGCAGGCCTGAACAAACTCCAATCCTGCGCCACGCTGCAATACATCTTCCGCAGGGACACAGGCTCTGTTAAGGAGGTTATCTACAACAGCGACACCCTGATAGATGATCCGTACAACACATATATGTATGCTGGTCTGCCTCCGGGGCCTATATGCAATCCATCCATTGATGCAATTCTGGCCGTTCTCGATATGGAGAAGGATACTCCCTATTGGTACTTCTGTGCCACCGGAGACGGTTCCTCTGTGTTTGCCAAGACCTATAGCGAACACCTGGCAAATGTGAAGAAATACGACTATATCGTCCAGGACTGATTTCAGAATTGTGAGAGGATTCGACATGAGCCAAAGATATATAGAATTGCTAGCTCCCGCAGGAGATGTGGAGGCCCTTAAGGCCGCAGTGGACTATGGTGCAGATGCGGTATACATGGGCGGCCTGGGATATGGGCTGCGCTCTCCGGCTGAATCCAAGGTGGACGATGAACAGCTGCGGTATTGCGTGGACTATGTTCACCAACATGGCAGAAAAATATACTTTACCTTCAATATATACTCCCGGGATGAGGACATCCGGGGAATGATTGATGCCATTAACAAGGCTGTGGATTTGGGGGCAGATGCCCTGATCGCAGCAGACATAGGCGTAATTTCATTAATTCGCCGGGTGGCACCTCATATGCCCATTCACGTCAGCACCCAGGCCAACATTACGAATAGTCTGGCCGCACTGCAATATGTGCACATGGGGGCGGACAGAGTGGTTCTGGCCAGAGAATTGACACTTAAACAGGCAGAGACCATATGCAAGGCCATGCAGGAATATGGCAAAAGTGCATCCAAGACACCTGAAGTGGAGTGCTTTGTACATGGGGCCATGTGCGTTTCCTATTCCGGCAGATGCCTGCTGAGCAACAGGCTGACGGCCAGGGACGGCAACAGAGGTGAGTGCGCTCAGCCCTGCAGATGGAAATACCATCTCTACGAGGAGACCCGGGAGGGTATGTATTTCCCGGTGGAGACAGATGACAGAGGAACGTACATACTCAACTCCAACGATCTGTGCATGATAGACCACATACCGGAGCTCATTGAGGCAGGGATTACCTCCCTTAAAATAGAGGGCCGCATGAAGAGCGCATACTATGTGGCAGGGATTACTTCTGCATATCGCAGCGCCATTGATGCATATATGCGCAGTCCGGAGGAGTATTATGCCCGCTTGCCGGAGTTTGTGGAGGAGGCATCCAAGGTCAGCCACCGCAGGTATTATACAGGCTTCTATCTGGACGGGCGTATGGGCTTCGAGGGACAGAATCAGGAGAGCAGCCAGTATATCAGAGGCTACACCTTTGTGGCATCGGTGCCGGAGCAGGAGCATACTCCTGCAGGCAGTATGCTTGTAGTCCAGAGAAATAACTTCCGTGTAGGAGAAGAGGTGGAGGTCCTGACTCCCAGCCGCCGCCCATTCCGGTATACCATAACGGACATTGCAGATGCAGAGACGGGGGAACCCATGTCAGTGGCCCCTCATCCCATGCAGCGGCTGTTTATTAACTGTCCGGAGCCACTTCCGGAGGGGTCCATATTGAGAAGGCGGGAGGACTGATTCCGTCCACAATTACAGATGCTCATCCAGACTGCGTCGGAGCTTTTCCAGCGCAGCCTTTTCTATTCTGGAAATATAGCTGCGGGATATGTTCAGCCTGCTTGCCACGTCGGATTGGGTCTCACAGCGACCGGTGGCGAAACCATATCTCAGGCGGATTATTTCCAATTCCCGAGGGGACAGCTCCTTGAGGGCTACATTCATAAGATAGTCCATTTCGATTTTGCTCTCCAGGTCCATCTGTGGGGAAACCTCTGTGGATTCGATGAGTTCCTGGTAGGTCCTTTCCTCTCCGTCCTTGTCCTGAGCCATGGTATCGCTGAGGTACACATTTCCCCGGTTGTGCTTTTCCGAACGAATGCTCATGAGGATTTCATTGTTGATACAGCGGCTGGCATAGGGTGCAATGCGGCTTAATTTGCTGTTGTCAAAGGAGTCGATTGCCTTGATCAGCCCTATGGTTCCAATGGAAATCAGGTCGCCGGAATCTCCATCCGATGCATATTTCTTGACTATGTGGGCAACCAGCCTCAGATTGCGCTCAATCAGCTGCTCCCGGGCTTCTCTGTCTCCCAGGTCGTAATAGCGGTGAATCAATTCTCTTTCCTCCTCCGGGGACAGGGCCTTGGGAAACGACTTGCCAAGGGCCAGCTGTCCGCTGACAGGCAGGAGCCTGGATAGCAGGCGCAGGGCGTGCAGGACAAACTCTATCATTGTGGTAGGACTCCGTTGTTTTTGTAGAGTCTATGCGACCTTAACTTGTCTGTTGGCCTGTCAATTCACAACAGAGAAATTTATATTTTCCTTTTGACTAAAAAAGCATTCTGGGAACAGGCAGATCAAAGAAGGCTACGTCCCAGAGGGCATATACGGCCTGCTGCCGTCGCTCCTCGGCATGTTCCCAAACATCATTGCTGCTATAGGCTATCATGCTGCATATAAAATCATCGATTTCCCGAATAACCTGATGGTCCAGCAGGGCGTACAGTGTTGAGGATTTTTGCTCCCACAGCATAGTGAATGCCTCCACCGATGATTTGTCCTTAAGGTCCACTTCTTCCAGGACATTGGCCAATTCCGAACATGTTCTGTACAGGGATATACTGCTGATAAGGCCCAGAATCACAGTAAACAGGGATACCAGAATCAGTACCCACAGGGTTTTGCGGTATTTCTTCATGTGTTTCCCTCCTTGCGCTGGACGAACAATGATCCGTCAGGTTCCATGGTACAGATAAACACTTCCTGGGTGGATTTGATTCCATGGGACACCAGTCTCTTTTCCAGCCATTGTCGGTCTTTGTTGAAAATTGCCAGGGACTCCTCAATCACTTCTCCATCTATAATCAGTTCCGTAGGGTAAGCAGGGGTCGTATATGCATTGATCTTTCCATTGGACTCCATTATGGCCCACTTCAGATCACACATGTTCTGCACTCCGGCACATCGGAGCTGGCCCATCAGGTCGGAGGTGGTAATCAATTCCTCCTGCATGTTGGGTACATCCAATTTTCCATTGTGTACCAGGATAGAGGGACGTCCGCATAAAAACTCCCGGAAGGTAACATTTTTCAACGAAATAGCGGATATAGCCAACTGCAGCGCCAATATGGTCATCAGGGGTATTACACCGTAAATCAGGGGTATACTGGGACTCTCCATGGGCAGTACCGCCAGTTCGGAGACAATCATGGTTACTATGAATTCATATGGCTGCAGTTCTCCTATTTGCCGCTTTCCCATAAGTCGGATAGAAAACAGGGCCAGGGCAAACAATATAATAGTACGTGTCATCATCAGCATGGCAAAAACCTCCTTACACAGCAAGTTTTGCCTGGTTTTACAAAAATAAACTGGGGATGTATAAATGCCTCATTTGAGAACCCGAAAAAAAGCAAAATTTCATGTAAAAATGGAAAAATTTGGCAAAGAGTATTTTGTTATTATAATGTTAATTTAGGGTTTATGGTGTATTTGTATATTCACAACGATTCCCGGGGGAAAAGATCATGAAAAATAATCAGATTACCGTCTTAGTAGTAGACAGCGATGAGAACCTATGTGAACAGGTTCGACAGTACTTGGCAAATGAAGGCTTTAACGTATTGCAGGCATATGATGGCAAAACCGCTGTCCAGATATGCAGATCCGGCGAACCTGACATAATGGTTCTGGATATTATGCTGCCTGAATTGGACGGATGGCAGGTCCTGACAGATGTTCGCCAATTCAGCAAGATACCTATAATCCTGATATCTGCCAGGGGAGAAGTGATTGACAAGGTGCTGGGACTGGAATTGGGAGCAGATGACTATATGACCAAGCCCTTTGAATTTAAGGAGCTGGTAGCCAGAGTCAGAGCCCGTGTCCGCAGGAGCGGTCTGCTTGAAGAGAGAGATAATGAAACATCGGAGGTTGTTAACCTGCCTAATCTCTCGATAAACAGGAGAGATTACAGCGTCTATATATTTGACAGGCCTGTGGACATGCCTCCCAGAGAGCTGGAATTGCTGTATTTCCTGGCATCCAATCCCAACAAGGTCTTTTCCAGAGATCAATTGCTGGAGAATGTGTGGGGATTTGACTATTCAGGCAACTCCAGAACAGTGGATGTTCACATCAAGAGGATTCGGGAGAAGCTTAAGGCCGGCAGTGAATTCTGGACCATCAAGACCGTATGGGCAGTGGGATACAAATTCCAGACTATGGTCAAGGAGTAAACCCGTCGTCCGGTCCCGGCATTAACATATTTTGTCCAACCAATGCATAGCTTGTAACAAAAAACAAGCGGTAGCATATGAAAATAATATCAACTACGGACAACGGCTGGGTAGGTCGGGTGCTGATTCCCGTAATGGCAGCAATTCTGCTGTCGGTTACCTTCTTTGTGGCTGAGGCCACATTGGGAGTACAGGAGGAAATATATCTGGAGGACAGCTGCTGTCTGTCCTACGTTGCAAACAGCAATTTGCACCGGGATTCTTTGCCGGCAGCGGCCAACACCATAGGATGGGGCTTATCCTGGAGACGGGGGAGCACAGAGCCCGTTACCGATCCGGGAGCCGCTGAGATGCTTGAAAAATATGGTGGCGTATACCGTGGGAATCAAGACGAACAGGTCATGTATTTCACTTTTGATCTGGGCTATGAGGCCGGCTATACCTCCAAGATACTGGATATCCTCAAGGACAAAGATGCCAAGGCCATATTTTTCCTGCTGGAAAATTATGTAAAACGCAATCCTGAATTGGTTCAGCGGATGATCGACGAGGGACACTACATAGGCAATCACTCCATGAATCACAAGAGTCTGCCCAGTCTGGATGGAGCATCATTTAACGCAGAGGTGGACGGATTTAATACAATGATGCAGGAAAAGTACGGAATCACTCCGGTTTTCTTCAGACCTCCCTGTGGAGAGTATAACGAAGGGGTTCTGTCCACCCTGCAGCAAAAGGGATATACCACCGTGTTTTGGAGCTTTGCCTACAAGGATTGGGACAAGAACGAGAGCCGAGGCGCAGATTACGCATATAACAAGATTGTCTCCAAATTGCACAATGGCATGGTTCTGCTGCTGCATTCCACAACTGCCGACAATTCAGACGCCCTTGGCTCGGTAATCGACACAGCTCGTTCCGAGGGCTTCAGAATAGGCGATCCTGTTGAACTGACTAAAAGCAAATAGCGCATCCACGGCTCTTATGTAAAAAATAACAAAAAAAATTATCAAAGGGGTTTACAAAGCATCTGTATTGAGTTATCTTTAGGGTGTATTAAGCGGCTCATGGCCGTAATTTATCTAAGGAGGAAACAACAATGAAGATTACTAAGAAGCTTCTTGCTCTCTTACTTGTAGCCGCTATGGCGTTGTCGTTTGCTGCCTGTGGCGGAGATAAGACCGAGGATGTCAAGACCGCCGGCGGTAATGCTACACCACAACCCAGCTCTTCTACTCCGGCAGACGTTGTCGGAGGCCCAGAGGGTATGGATCTTAAGGGCAGAGAAGTTAAGAGAATGTACTGGTGGGCAGAGTCAGAGCCGGATCCCAATGCCAGCCTTGCCAGCCAGGAGCAGTACAACTTCAACCAGAACATCTACAAGACATACAATTTCACAATTAAGTATGTCGAGGGCAACTATGACACATATGTTGCAGACATCGTCAAGAGCATCAGCTCTTCTCAGGATGGTAAGGATCTGAATACCGATATCACAGACCTTTCACCTAAGTGGCTGTTCCCCGGACTTATCTCTTCCGGTTACCTGTATGCTTGGGATGATTCCAAGTGGCTGAATGCAGATGATGCCAAGTGGAGCCAGGCAATCAAGGATGTATGTACATACCAAGGCAAGGTCTACGGCGGATGGCTCATGCCCTTCTACGCCAGAGACGTTATCTTCTGGAATCAGACAATGTTTGAGAAAGAGGGTCTCGAGAGCCTTTACACATTGATGGAGAACAAGCAGTGGAATTGGGATAAATTCGA
The DNA here is from genome assembly GCA_964500525.1 of uncultured Clostridia bacterium. Taxonomy (GTDB): domain Bacteria; phylum Bacillota; class Clostridia; order RGIG7378; family RGIG7378; genus RGIG7378. The sequence continues at coordinate 7,871 of CAZCOE010000095.1, forward strand.
AGAGTACTGCAAGAAACTGACTCAGGATACAAACAGTGACTCCGTAACCGATATCTATGCATTCGGCGGCGGTTCACTTGAGCCTCACTTCATCTTCAACAATGGTGGTAAGACACTTGAGTATGATGCAAATGGCAAGCCGGTCTGGATTATGGACGATGCTAAGACAGTCGAGGCACTCCAGTTCCTGACAGACATGAAGAATGCCGGTTACTATGCTTCAGCTCCTTCTGATGGCAACACAGCTTGGGACTGGTATTGCACAGACTTTGCAAACTCCAAGATTGCTATGCTGGGCTTTGGCTTCTATCAGGCTAAGACCTTTACAGGCAACGACGAGACACCCGGTACAATGGCAGACACATTCGGTGTTACCACAGCTCCTTTGGGAGACAGCAACCTTAATGGCGACTATGTCTGGGGTGTTGCAGACTTCAACGTAACAGCTATTCTTGCTAAGTCCTACAATGTTGAAGAGGTTGCATTCGCATTCAACAAGCTGTCCGATACAAAGATTTCCGAGGAGTATTGGGATGACCAGTATGAGTCCGAGGTTAAGGATGGTGAGACACTTAAGTGGGTTAAGAAGATCTTCTGGGAGAATGTTAACCAGATCGACTACACTCATATGTATCAGCCTTTGGAGGATGATTGGTGGAATTACAGCGGCAGATTCCTTACAGAGGGTGTTCAGACCGTTATCGAAGAGGTTAAGGCTGCACAGCAGGCACTTCTTGATGATTTGTTCGCTGATCCTTCTGAGACTTCTGATCCTGCAGAAACTCAAGAGTAATTGCAAATTGATGTTTATGGAGAAGGTCGACCTATGGTCGGCCTTCTTTTTTGGATAAAAGCAAAAAAAAGAGGATAACACAGCAATTTTATAGTATACGGAGACAAAAGCTGATGACATATTAATTCTGTGGAGTTAAAATAAAATAAACAAATACAATAGGAGGAACCATCATGCGCAAATCAATGATTAGCATTTTGCTTGCCGGTGGGCAGGGCTCCCGTCTGGGTGTGTTGACAAAGCACGTTGCCAAGCCTGCTGTTTCATATGGAGGCAAGTATAGAATAATTGATTTCCCACTTAGCAACTGTGTCAATTCCGGCGTTGATACAGTTGGTGTATGTACACAATATCAGCCGCTGAAACTTAACCATCACATCGGAATCGGCAAGCCCTGGGATCTGGACCGTCTCAATGGCGGTGTTACCGTTTTGTCCCCATACCTCAGAGCCGAGGTCGGACAGTGGTATCTGGGCACAGCAAATGCGGTCTGCCAGAATATCAACTACATAGACTCCTACGATCCGGACTACGTCCTGATCCTTTCAGGAGACCACATCTACAAAATGGACTATTCCAAAATGCTGGACTTCCATATTAAGCATGAGGCAGATGCCACTATTTCAGTTATTAACGTAACTATGGAAGAGGCCACACGGTACGGTATCATGAACACTCAGCCCGATGGACGTATCTACGAGTTCGAGGAGAAGCCGGCCCATCCCAAGTCAACGCTTGCATCCATGGGCATTTACATATTCTCATGGAAGGCCCTCAAGAGCTATTTGCTCAAGGATGATGCGGATTCCACATCCGAACACGACTTTGGCAAGAATATCATCCCCAACATGTTAAATGACGGCAGGAGCATGTGGGCCTACGAGTTCCAGGGATACTGGAAGGACGTAGGAACTATCCAGGCGTATTGGGAGTCCAATATGGACCTGGTAAAGAGAAAACCCGATTTTGACCTGTTTGACCCCCAGTGGAAGATCTACACCCCCAACCCTGTAGAACCTGCCCATTGGATTGCACCTACAGGCGTAGTTAAGACTTCTGTTGTAGCAGAGGGATGCATCGTCAAGGGGACGATTCGCAACTCTGTCATTTTCCCCGGCGTAATCGTGGAGGAGGGTGCCGAGATTGTGGATTCCATTGTCATGGCCGACACCGTAGTGGGTAAGAACTGCCGCATCAACAAATCCATTATTGGAGAGCAGGCAAAGCTGGGAGACGGCGTTGTAATGGGCGCAGGCGATGACACCATCAACAAGGACAAACCCAAGATTTACTACTCTGGCATTACAGTGGTGGGAGACAATGCGTGTATACCTGCAGGAACCACCCTGGGCAAAAATGTAATGGTAGACGAGGATGTATCAGCTGCAGACTTTGCATCCAAGAACATCGCCTCCGGCGAAAGCGTATATAGAAAGGAGATAGCAGGATGAATCAATCTATTGTAGGCGTTATTATGGCCTCTGATATCGGCAACACTTTCAGAGAACTTACAGATATTCGTTCAGTATCTGCTGTTCCCATGTGCGGCAAGTATAGGGCAATTGACTTTGCTGTTTCCAACATGGCCAATGCCAACATAAACGTGGTTGGCATCCTGATTCAGCACCAGTTCCGCTCCATTATGGATCATATGGGCGCCGGCAGCGACTGGGATCTGGATAGGAGAAACGGCGGTCTGTTTCTGTTCCCGCCTGTATTTACCGATATGTACCACCGGGGTCTGTACAAGGGCACAGCAGAGGCCCTCTACAGCAATCTGGACTTCTTCAAGGACTCCAAGCATCAATGGGTTATGATTGCTAAGGGCAACACCATATACAATCAGGACTACAACGACATTATCAACTTCCACAAGGACAGCGATGCGGATATAACCATCGGGTATAGATGCATGGATGACATCAGCCAGGAGGATTTGTCAGTTCACACTCTCATCGAGACAGACCAGGACAACAACCTGCTTAACCTGGAGGATCGTCCTATGCAGCCCAGAGGGAACAAGGCATTGACAGGCACAGTATTTATGCGCAAGTCACTGTTGATTGCCCTGTTGGAGGAGAATGCATCCAAGAACTACACAGACTTTAACAAGGATATCCTGCTGCGCAATATCGGCAGACTCAAGATTAAATGTCACGAGTTCAAGGGATATTGGAGAACTATTAACAACCTGAGCTGCTATTACAATACCAATATGGACATGCTCAAGCCTGAGATCTACGATGACCTGTTCCGCAAGGAAAACAAGATCATGACCAAGGTAAAGGACGAGACTCCTGCCAAGTACACAGAGGATGCTGAGGTCAAGAACTCCATAGTTGCTGACGGGTGTATCATCGAGGGCAAGGTGGAGAACAGTATTCTGTTCCGCGGCGTTGTGGTTAAGAAGGGTACAGTAATCAAGAACTCTATCATAATGCAGGGTACGGAAATTGGCGAAAACTGCTACATAGACTACTCCGTATTTGACAAGAGCGTTATTATGGGCAACGACAAACAGGTTCAGGGCCTGCCCTCCAGACCATATGTAATCCCCAAAGAGACAATTATAAGATAGTATCAATGTTTACCGGATCCCCGCTGAAAGGCGGGGATTTTTCTGTGCAAAAGTTGATGGATAAATGGGTATGGAGTGGTGTGAATGCATGAAAATTGCTTGGAGAAATTAGTTCACTGCTCCACAGGACATCAGCTGCTGTCGTTTTTTGGCGAATCCGTTTAGGCATCAGCCGCCGTCGTTTTTGGTCGAATCCCGTGGATTATCAGCCGCTGTCGATTTTTGGCAAATTCCGTTTAGGGCATCAGCCACTGTCGATTTTTTGCGAGTCCGGGTAGGGCATCAGCCGCTGTCGATTTTTGATGAATTCCGTTTAGGGATCAGCCGCTGTCGATTTTTGATGAATCCCGTGGATTATCAGTAATATCTTGGAGAAAAAGCGGGAAAAACCCCGAAACCCCTTGAGATATCTTACATTGACCAAGTCTGGCGGAGGTTTTACCATGGACCTGGGAGGGGCAAAATGGGTATTGTTTTAGTCACAATATGTACAGATGGGATGCTGTCGGACAGGCTGTGTGAATACTTAAGGTCTCACTGGAGCGGACCACCCTGCGACAGCTATGTTTCAGGGCATCAGGCAGATGTGCTGGAGAATATGTGGAACGAAATGAGATATGGGGACTTTGCATTGATTCTGTGTGAGTCCTGCTTGCTGGACCATGTGAAGAGGGCTATAGATGTGGGACAGCGACAGCATGGAATTGGTGTAGGCAGCGTCAAGATTGGAGAATTGTTGGATGGAGAAGTCTCCGGAGAGGGTGGCGCAGAGACAGGTGCTTCACTGTATGGCCCTCCTCAGCAGATATTGTATATGGCCCAGACCTTGGCTCTGAATTGTATACATACTATCGGCACAATAGCATTTATCTATCCTGCGGGGAGGGCTGCTGCCCTGTTGCGAGGTGTTTCTCCTGCAACTATTCTCAGTCCTCTGGGCAGAGCTGGGGCAGTGGTCACCACTGACGAGTACGGCCTGGGATCCGGCGACGGGGATATGCCTCTTATGAGGATGCTGTGCCATGCCAGGATGGGTCAACTTGGGAGGCTGGAGGACTACATGGACGACAGCCAGGGCATATCCCTGGCGGATGCGGAGGGCTGCGGGCCGGAACTGTATGAGTTGACCGATGAGGAGGCCCGGGCCCTGAGCAGCATGGTGTGTTCCGGGAAGGAGCGTGTGGTGCTGGCCGTGCTGGGAAGTGGCGCCACTGCACTCAATCTGCACATATTGGACGACTGCGATCGGATTGTGTGCGTAGGTGGATGGCAGGCTATGGAGCGAACTTTGGCCAGGTTCTTCGGAGAGAAAGCTGCCCGGATATATGCAAAGACCACAGAGATATCACCGGACGAGATATTGGAATATATTTCCAGCCAGGATTGGGGACGGTTATGGGCCAGGATATAGAGACAATCCGGGAGGATATCAGGAATCAGATTATGTCATCCAACGGCAGCCAGGTTACAGCTTCTGAGATTAGCAGGACTGCGGCAGATCTATTGATGGACAGAGGGAAGAATGTCTATCTGTCATTGGATGACAGATGCAGGGTTATTCGACAGGTTGTGGCCTCTGTATGTGGCATGGATGTTCTGGAGGAATTGTTAGCCGATGAGACTGTTGACGAAATCATGGTGATGGGCACAGACAAGGTCTACACTGAGCGGGCGGGCAAACTATATCCGGAGAATGTCAGATTCAGAGATGAGGACAGGCTTATGAGTGTAATCAGGCGAATAGCTGTGGGAGTTGACAGACAGGTCAATCAGGCATCTCCTATAGCAGATCTGAGGATGAAGGATGGTTCCAGAGTCAATGTAATTCTCCCTCCTGTCAGCCTTGATGGACCGGTTATCACTGTTCGCAAGTTCAGTCCATCTCCCTTTACGCTGGATCGGCTGAGAGATATGGGGAGTATAACCCGGGAGCAGGAGCAGTTCCTCAGAAATATTGTAATCAGCCGCAAGAACGTGTTTGTCAGTGGTGGTACGGGGACAGGAAAGACCAGTTTGCTCAATGCCCTTTCCCGGGAGATCCCCTCTGACGAGAGAGTGGTAACCATAGAGGACTCAGCAGAGCTGAAATTTGATAATGTGGACAATTTGGTTCGGCTGGAATGCAGGACAGCTAATATGGAAGGGAACGGAGCAATAGATATGGAGGACTTAATCAGGACATCATTGAGATTGCGGCCGGACAGAATCATAGTGGGAGAGGTCAGAGGCAAGGAAGTGGTCAGCATGCTCCAGGCTATGAACACAGGCCACAGCGGATCCATGTCCACAGGCCATGGAAACTCCCCTCAGGACATGCTGGTCAGGCTGGAGACTATGGTGCTGATGGGCATGGATATTCCTTTGGCCGCTGCCAGGATGCAAATATCCAGCGCAATAGATTATATGGTCCATATGGAACGCATGCCTGATCATAGCCGCAGAGTGTCTGAGATTGTAGAGGTAGTCAACAATGGTGACAAGAACGAAGCCCGCAGGGTCTGCTAAGGCACGGATTAGCCACAGAATATCCAGATCTGCCGTAGTGATGACGCTATATGGATCTGTGCTGGGACTTATTCTGTTCAGACATATTCTGGGAGTAGTGACCTGCGGCGGTGTGTTTTTTGCATTGAACATGGGGGAGAGAAAATCTGCACAGGAGAACAGGCTGCTTTTGAAGCAGACAGCAGACCTGCTGGAGGCAATGGCGGGGATGATTGCTGCCGGCAGAGGATTCACGGGAGCCCTGATCTCTGCCTGCCAGGATGTGGAGCAGATGTATCTGAATATGGGCGTTTCCCAAACTCCAATACCGGATATGGTCAGGGCAAATTGGGGACAAAGGGACAGAGTGTGCAGCAGAACATTTGCCGAGATAGGCAGCAGGACCGGCTCTGCTGAGATAAGGGCCTTTGCAGGAGCAGTTGAAATAATAGAAAACAAGGGAGGCAACGGAGCAGCACTTTGCAGCGATACCTGCGATGCATTGCGCCGCAAGTGGGAGCTGTATGAAAACATCCAGCTGATGAGAACGGAATTGGACCTGTCCAGGAACATTCTCTTTGCATCGGTTCCGCTGGTAGTTATATTGCTGACAGGTATAGCTCCTGACTTTATGAACTGCCTCTACACCGGCACAGGCAGAATTGTTGCAGCTGCGGTATACGTTTCGGTAGTTGCTGCATGGATATGGGCGAGGAAAATATGCAGGATAGATGGTTAGACAGGGCGATTGGTTTCCTGGCAATCCCGGGAGGATTTGCCCTCAGCAAGATGGGCTATAGGTATAGTGGAATTATAGATAAGTATGTGGACAGGTGTATTGGTCATCAACAGAATCGGCAGGATATACACAGAGCATTTGTGGGAGCCTGGCTGACTCTGGCAGCAGTTGGCGTCACCATAGGAACTGTGTTGGCAGTTGTTGGATTGGAAATAGAGGCAGCATATGTCATCCTGCTGTCCACGTGTCTGCCAATATTGGTATTGCGAAACTTCAAAAACAGGGGAGAGACCCTCAGAAGGCAAATAACAGAGGAAATGCCTCAGGTGCTTAACCTGCTTATTATTTTACTGGATACGGGTATACCTTTATCTGTGGCCCTCAGGTCTGTGGCAAGTGAGGAGTACGGAGGCGGAGAGCTTAGAAAAATCCTGCATAGGGCAGTGGAGGCTGTGGATTCCGGAGTAACAGCAGTGTTAGCATGGCGAAGATTCGCAAATGAATGTATGACCTCAGACGGATCAGTTCTTGGATCCCTGATCGTCCGGGAAACTACTATAGGGACGCACAGGATGGGAGATAGCCTGCGGGCATTGTGCATCTCTGCAGAACAGGCCAGTCGCAGAGAGATTATCAGGGCAGGAGAAGTGGCTAAGGCCAAGCTGTTAATTCCCCAGACTCTGATATTTGCAGGGATTATTCTGTTGGTTGGCTATCCGGCATTGGCTGTGTTGGGAGGTATTTCATGAGCCTATTTAAAATTGAACTTCCGGAGAATGCAAATGTGCTGATGTACCAGATCAGGAGTGCTGCAAACAACAGGAGAACCGATGTTATTATGCCATTGCTTTCTGTATCCCAGGGGAAGAGATGCTTTGAGTACAAGTTGGATGAATACAGCTCTGTATTTAACATGAGAGTGTCCAAGGCAGATTTGATTGCAGCCGAGACAGAGCATATGAGGGTTGCCAACAGCCTGGAGGACTCATTGCTGGACAGTGAGAGATTGCTGTTTTCGGATAAAACTGTCTACAGGGACAGCATGGGCAGTTTTGCATTTCTGTATTATCCTGCGGATCCGGTGCCGGACAACCTGCAGGGGCAGATATTGCAGGAGACTGAAACCAGACAATACGAGATAGCACGAACCCAGGACCGGAACATGAATTCCATCGCAGTACATACTGGATTTGCAGTGTTCTGTTATGCTATATACCTGCTGCTGTCAAACAGCCTGGCGGTGCCCTGGCTGATTGCAATAGCAGCATATGCTGTACTCTCTGCTGCATATGGGTTGCTGCCCCGCCTTCGCTCTGCCTCAAGAGGCCCACAGGAGGCAGATATGTCCCCGGAGCAGGAGCCATTTGTGTCGGAGCCCATATGCTTTATCCGTCAGAGAGATGAGACTGCCTTGCCTATGGAGAACAGGGACAATATCCGGGCATATATGGTCAGCGCCTTTGATTCTGAGTCCAGATACGATATGGAGGAGGATGTGTTCAGAATCGGGAGAAACATCAATTTGGTAGATTTGTACATACCGGATCCCCATGTAAACCCCATTCATGCGGAAATCATACGGGAGGGTGAGGATTTCTACATTGTGGATAAGTGCAGCAAAAACGGTACATACATAAATGATGCCAAAATAGAACCGGAAAACAGGATACCCCTGTACGGCAGCGAAGTAATCAGGATTGGAGATGGTGAGTTTAGATTCTATATAGACTGATTTTGGGCATTATACACATAAATGGCATGGCTCTTTTGTGAAAAGTACATAACAAAAAACTTGGACAAGCTTCAAAGTATGTGAATTAGTGAATATAGCGAAGGAAGACAAAAACGACTATAATCTACACCGTAAGTTATTTGAACTTACATTTTGTTCCTCCTTTAGAAATAAAGCTGATCTGACATAATGTTACTTTGACGAAGCATCCTCGAGAGAGCTTCTTTTTTTTGCCATGGACCTCACAAATTATGCTGCAAAACGAGAAAATAATAGCTGCAATATAGGCGAAATGACTAAGTGTGAATTATTGCCATTATATTTGAACTAATATATAATTACCGATACCGACAGGTGCGCCTGCTTGATGGTGTCAGCCGGGTCTTGCGCAATGAAATCCTGTGAACCTTGTCAGGTCCGGAAGGAAGCAGCAATAAGCAGATCCTTTCATGTGCCGCAAGTCAGCCTTGCTGATACCATCAAACAGGCGCCTTATATTTTCAGAGGGAGGTAAGTATGGCATATACAGCGATGTACCGCAGGTATAGACCTTTGGTATTCTCTGATGTGGTAGGCCAGGACCATATTGTCAGGGCCCTGTCCAACAGCATTGCTACAGGACGTATTTCCCATGCTTATCTATTTTGCGGCACCAGAGGGACAGGCAAGACGACTATGGCCAAGATATTTGCCAGAGCTATTAACTGCCTGCACCCTGAAAACGGCAATCCCTGTAATCAATGTGAAATATGCAAGGGCATTTTAGATGAGAGCATAGTGGACGTGATGGAGATTGACGCCGCCTCCAACAACGGCGTTGACAGCATCAGGGACATCAGGGACGATGTGGCATATACGCCTACAGTCGCCAAGTACAAGGTATATATTATTGACGAGGTCCACATGCTGTCCGGTCCCGCATTCAATGCCTTGCTCAAGACTTTGGAGGAACCTCCGGAGCACGCAGTCTTTCTGCTGGCCACCACTGATCCCCAGAGACTTCCGGACACGATTCTATCCAGAGTCCAGCGCTTTAATCTCAAACGGATTTCCGATGGAGATATTGCAGACAGGCTTTTATATATCGCCTCCGACATGGGTCTGGACCTTAGCCGTGAGACTGCATTGTATATTGCCAGATTGGCAGACGGCGCATTGAGAGATGGCATCAGCATTCTGGACAGATGTTATTCCTCCGGGCAGCCTATTACCATGGACCTGGTGGCGGAGACAACCGGGACCTTGAACCGGGGATTTATATACGATTCCTGTATGCATTTGCTGGCCCGGGATCCTGCAGCCGTATTGGACAGTATTGCCAAGGTGACTGCTCAGGGACGCAGATTGTCGGACTATACAGACAGCCTGCTGGATTCATTGAGAGAATTGCTGATATACAGCCTGTCCAAGGACAGGTCTGCATATGACACCAATGAGAGCCGTACAGCATTTCTGGAGCAGGCTGTAGAACTTACAACACCCGGGATTTTGGTTAAGCTCATTTCGGGGATCAACGAGGCCGCAGGCAATATGCGGTGGAGCAGTTCTCCGGAGATAACACTGTCTGCTGCACTTGTAGGATTGTGTGCCCGGGAGGGGGAGCCTGCAGCACAGATCGACAACTCCGGATTTGGCCGATCATCGGACAGCGACCGGAGAATAGCCGCTCTGGAAAGGAGAGTTTCAGAATTATCAGCCAAGCTGGAGAGCGCTATGGCATCGGGAGCAGCAGCACCGGCCCCTAAGCCTGAGCCTGCAGCGGCACCGGCCTCCAATGAGGACAAGGCAGTGGAGGAGATTAGCAAGAACAAGTCCCAGCTGGACAAATACCCGGTATACAAGGACAGGGCGGAGCTGATTACCAGAGTCAAGGATACCAAGAGCATGTTCTTGGCAGTATATATCAAGGACAGGCCCATGGTTGCACCTTCGGACAAGGTGGTGGCCATACTGTTTGACAAGGAGGAAATACGCAAGACCGTTGGTACTCCTGAGAACCTTAAGCTGCTGTCGGATCTGGCCTCTGACATTGCAGGTCACCCGGTGAGAGTATTGGTTGTGGACAAAAAGAGCGGTGCCAGGCAGCTGGCTGATGTGGAGAGAGAGGTACAAGGTGCCCAGGAATTGGCAGACAGTCTTGGGTTGCCTCTGACTATAGAATAGACATTAAGGAGAAGTACAATGGCAAGAGGATTTGCAGGGGGCTACGGCGGCGGAAACAATATGCAGAATCTGATGAGACAGGCCCAGAAGATGCAGCAGGAAATCGAGAAGGTTAAGGCATCCATGTCCGAGCTGTTGGTAGAGGCCGAGAGTGCAGGCGGCGCAGTTAAGGTAGTGGCCAATTGTGACAAGCAGATTACAGAGCTGGTTATTGACTCATCAATAGTGGATCCCGACGATGTGGACACATTGCAGGATTGCATTATCGTTGCAGTAAACGAGGCCCTGGAGAAGGCAGAGGCTAAGTATAATGCCGAGATGTCCAAGGTAACAGGCGGAATAGGCTTCTGACAGGCATGAGAGCATTTGCACGTCCCATTAACGAACTCATAGAGGAACTTGGCAAGCTGCCGGGCATAGGGCAGAAGTCCGCCCAGAGGTTGGCATTTCACATTTTGAATATGCCTGAGGAGCGGGTGTCCTCTCTGGTGGATTCCATTAGGCTGGCAAGAGACAAGACCAAGCTGTGCTCCGTATGCTGCAACATTACGGACGAGGATCCCTGTCCCATTTGTTCCTCTGCCACCAGAGACACCAGCGTGATTTGCGTTGTCCAGGAGCCCAAGGACGTGGCTGCAATTGAGCGAACCATGGAGTACAAGGGATTGTACCACGTGCTGCATGGAGCCGTTTCTCCTATGACGGGAATAGGCCCCGACGATATCAAGATCAAGGAGCTCATTGCCAGGATGGGAGACGGCCGGGTGAAAGAGGTTATTTTGGCCACTAACCCCAACATTGAGGGAGAGACAACAGCCTCCTATATAGCCAGACTTATGCGGACGCTTTGCGACGTCAAGGTTACCAGGATTGCCCACGGTATCCCTGTAGGAGGCGATTTGGAATACGCCGACGAGGTCACATTGGCCAAGGCTATTGAGGGCAGGAGAGAGATTTAATTAAGATTCAGGAGTTACATTAATGGAAAAGACCATACCTTTTAACCTGGCTAAGGCTAAGGAAATAATTGCGGAGTATCCCACTCCATTTCACATCTACGACGAGGAGGGTATTCGCAAAACAGCCCGGGCACTCTATGACGCATTCTCATGGAATCCAGGCTATAGGGAGTATTTTGCTGTCAAGGCCTTGCCTAATCCCTTTATTATCAGCATGCTCCGCCAGGAGGGCTGCGGCGCAGACTGTTCCAGCTATACAGAATTGGAACTTGCCGCCAGCGTGGGATACAGGGCTGAGGACATAATGTTCTCTTCCAATGACACACCTGCCATTGAGTTTGAGAAAGCCCGTGAATTGGGTGCATTGATAAACCTGGACGACATTACACATATTGACTTTTTGGCAAAGCACGGCGGCATTCCCGAGAAGATCTGCTGCAGATACAACCCCGGCGGAGACTTCTTTATAGGCAATACCATTATGGGCAACCCGGGAGATGCCAAGTACGGCATGACCAGGAGACAGCTCTTTGAGGCATTTGCAAAGCTCAAGGCCATGGGAGTCAAGGAATTCGGCATCCACTCATTCCTGGCCAGCAACATGACTGAGCAGGGATACTATCCCTCTCTGGCCCGTACTATTTTTGAAATAGCTGTGGACCTGCATAGAGAATTGGGAGTCAGAATCTCATTTGTCAACCTGTCCGGTGGTATCGGCATTCCATACACCACAGATGGTGAGCCCGTTGACATTAAGCGAGTTGGCCAGGGCGTTCGCAGAGCCTATGAGGAAACCATAGCTGCTGCAGGGATGGAGCCGGTTGCAATCTATACCGAGCTGGGCAGATATATGACCGGACCCCATGGATACCTGGTAACCACCGTTATTCACGAGAAGCATATCTACAAGGACTACATTGGGGTAGATGCATGTGCCTGCAATCTGATGAGACCTGCCATGTATGGTGCATATCATCACCTGACAGTGCTGGGCAAGGAAAACAAGCCCTGCGACCACAAGTACGACGTGGTGGGATCCCTCTGTGAGAACAATGATAAGTTCGCGGTAGACAGGATGATGCCATTTACAGAGCCAGGAGATATTATAGTCATCCACGACACAGGCGCCCACGGCTTCTCCATGGGATACCAATACAACGGCAAGCTCCGTTCCGCAGAGCTCCTGCTCCGCAAGGACGGATCCGTTAAGATGATCCGCAGGGCAGAGACTCCTGCAGATTATTTCCAGACTCTCGATTTCGCAAAGGGGAACTACGACATATGATGCTATTGGACGGCAAGAAACTGGCTCAGGAGATCAAGGACCAGCTGAAGGAACGTGTAGCCGGGATGGCAGAGGCAGGCACACAGGTCTGTCTGGCCGTAGTGCTTGTGGGAGATAACCCAGCCTCCCATACATATGTAAACATGAAGGAGAAGGACTGCCGGGAACTGGGGATCAAGTCATTGAGATACGACCTGCCCGGGGACACTGATCGGGCAACACTCCTTGGACTTATCGACAAGTTGAATTCTGACAATGGTGTTCACGGCATTTTGGTCCAGCTGCCCCTGCCCGATCATCTGGATGAGCAGGAGGTAATACGGGCCATCAACCCTGCGAAGGATGTGGACTGCTTTACACCGGTAAATGTGGGCCTCCTGGCCACAGGTAATCCTGTATTTGCTCCATGCACTCCTGCAGGTATTGTCAGGCTGATAAAGGCCAACGGCCTGGAAATCCAAGGCAAGAACGTGGTTATTGTAAACAGGAGCAACATTGTGGGCAAGCCCTTGATGCATCTGATGCTCATGGAGAATGCCACAGTTACCATCGCCCACTCCCGCACTGTGAACCTCAGGGAGATCTGCAGCAGGGCAGATATATTGGTAGCTGCCGTAGGACGGAGAGAAATGTTCGATGATACCTACGTCAAACCCGGTGCAGTGGTGATTGATGTAGGAGTAAACAGAAACCAGGAGGGCAAACTGGTTGGAGATGTGTGCTTCCAAAAGGTTGCGCCTATTGCCTCCGCCATTACTCCCTGCGTTGGCGGTGTAGGCCCCATGACCAGGGCCATTCTGATGGAGAACACAGTGAGGGCAGCAGAGAACAGATAGCATGGCATTTGACCTGAATCCGGCCGATTTATTCGGGATAGTCCCCGATAGAGAACAGCTGGCGGCGATTACCGCACCCATGGGTGTGAACATCGTGCTGGCAGGGCCCGGTTCCGGAAAATCCACTGTCATAATTTGTCGGATACTGTATCTTGTGAAAGTGAAGAAAGTTAATCCCCGGGATATCACGGTTCTGGTATTCAACAGGGATGCAAGGGAAAGCCTGTCAAAGCGCATGAAATCTGCCTGTGACAGGCTTGATTTTATTATGCCGGAGATATGCACAATCCACAGCAAGTGCTACAGAATTGTTAAGGAGCATTCCCCGAACAGTCCTCAAATTGCCCATCAGTCCATTCACAGGCACAGAAAGGCTCTTGAAAAATTTGCGGTGACACCTGTGAGAGAAGGAGACCTGATTCGCCTGGAGGAAACTGTCAGCAGAATCAGGGAAGACAGACTGCAGCCATCTTCCCTGAAGGACCCCTGTTTTGGCAGCATGGAGCCAATTATGAACCTGTTGGACGGTGAACTGGACCGGGCTGAATCCTTGACCTTTGAGGAAATGAGCCAGCAGGCCCTGAGAATTCTGAGCAAGTCCGGTAATAGGGTAGGACATCTGCTGGTGGACGAGGCCCAGGATATTACCGAAATGCAATTTCAAATAATTAACGGTCTGTCCTCCGGTGAAGGCAGGGACCTGTTTATGGTGGGAGACGCAGACCAATGCATATACAGCTTCAGACACGCCAGCAGCAGGTATATTGAGCATCCGGAAAAGTATTTTGATGCCTTTAGCAGGCATCTTATCGGCACAAACTACCGGAGCACAGAGCAGATAGTCAACACGGCAGCCAGGTTTATCGGAGAGACAATCCCCTATGGCTTTCGCCCTCGCCTCAGAGCCGCTCCGGACAGGAAGGGACCATTGCCTCAGGTGCGGCATGTATCCCGGCAGATGGACCAATTCAGGTTCCTGGTAAACATAGCCAGTGAATGCAGGTCTGCAGACAGGAAATGCTGTGCCATATATAGGAAAAACAGCACAGGAGTAGCACTGGCCAACTACCTGCTGAGTCATGAAATCTGCCCGGCCCATATTGGGGGCGGAGGTGATTTTTTCAATAATACGGCAATAAAGGAAATATTGAGCAGGGTAAGGGAAAAAATTATCGGCGGCAGAAAGGAATATATAGAACATCCCGAGATGCTTGTTCGTCATATAGCATTGTCCGGAAAGATTATTCCGGAGGCAGTGACCGAGGCTGTCCGAGAGAAGGTGCCCAAGACCAATTTCATCCACGAATACAGACAGCTGTTGGATATCGCAGGCTCCTGCAGGGACGGAGAAGGGTTCCTGGAGCGGATTGAGACCTTGCAGAGATTGATGAATGGCCCCGGTACGCCGGGCTCTGCCATTACCATTGCCACAGTTCATTCGGTGAAGGGATTGGAATTTGACACCGTATTGCTGCTGGATATGGTGGAGGGTGTCTTCCCGGGTGGGTCCGAGAATCAGGACTCTTCGGATGAAAACACCGAAGCAAGACTTATGTATGTGGCCATGACCAGGGCTTCCCGAAGGTTAATTATGCTGTGGCCGGACACAATAGGAGACAGACGATGCAGAGAATCCAGATTTCTGGTCAGGATCGAGAAATACTTGCAGGACACGGCAAAGGCGGACCATAGGGCCCGCCTGCCATAATAGTCAATTCAAATTGTAGATGAATTACTTGTTAGCCATCTGGTTCTGAGCCATCTGAACCAACTTCTTGGTCATGGATCCGCCAATACGGCCGGCATCCTTGGATGAAAGATTACCGTTGTAACCCTTGTTCAGTGTAATACCGATCTGGGAAGCTACTTCATATTTCATCTGATCAAGAGCCTGCTTTGCTGCAGGAACTTCGATGTTGTTGCTGTTAGCCATTTGTTTATCACCTCCGTAACCCTATCATTCCCCGTTTTTGAAAAATAAAAACTGGAAAAAAATGTTGTTGAATGTGATTCTCCGGAGATGATATAATGACATGTAGAATTTATAAGGAGCGCTTTAATGATCAAGAATTTTACTAAAAGAATCTGCTCATTGCTTATTGTTTTCAGTATGCTGATGTGCCCCATTCTGGGACAAGCTGCCACTGGCACAATTACAGGCACAGAGGTAAACCTCCGTTCTGCGGCAGGCACCAATTCCTCTGTCCTGACTACCCTTGACAAGGGAGATGTGGTGGATGTCCTCAGCACGACAGGGGATTGGATTAAGGTAAAGTACGGCAGTCACACAGGCTATGTGTTCGGTCGTTACGTTAATACCAGCTCTGTTGGTACAGGCACATTGACAGGCGACTATGTTAACATGCGCTCCGGCCCTGGCACATCCTACTCTGTTGTCACCAACCTAAGGGTAGGATCCAAGTTAGAGGTTATTGAGAAGAGCGGCACATGGTACAAGGTAAAGTACGGCAGCCATACCGGCTACGTCTCCGGAAACTATATCAGCCTGGGGACCTCCGCACCTACCAATACCCCCACTCCTACCCCTAAGCCCACAGGTACCAATACAGCCACACCTGTTCCCACAACATCCTCCGGCACATTGGGCAAGGGCACATTGACAGGAGATTATGTGAACATGCGTTCCGGCCCGGGAACATCCTACTCAGTTATCACCAATCTTAGAGTTGGAGCCAAGCTGGATGTTATCAGCAAGAGCGGCACATGGTACAAGGTAAAGTACGGCAGCAACACCGGATATATGTCTGTGAACTATATCAGACTGGATTCTTCCACTCCTACGGTTACACCTACTCCTACCCCTAAGCCCACAGGCACCAATACAGCTACACCTGTACCTACCACATCTACAGGCACATCAGGCAAGGGCACATTGACAGGAGATTATGTCAACATGCGTTCCGGAGCCGGCACATCCCACTCGGTTGTCACATGCCTGAGAGTGGGCTCCAAGATGGATGTTATCGAGAAGAGCGGTTCCTGGTACAAGGTTAAGTACGGAAACAAGACCGGATATGTCTATGCAACATATGTGTCGGTTGTGTGGAATTCCACACCTACCCCCACACCTGCAGGAGGCCAGACCATTACTTTGGATACCGGCAAGGGTACAGTAACCGGTGACGTGGTTAACGTCAGATCCGGAGCAGGCACCAGCCATTCCATAGTTACTTCATTTAAGCAGGGCACCAAGGTCAATGTTCTGGGCAAGTCCGGGGTATGGTATAAGATTTCCCATAACAATACCCAGGGATATATGCACAGCTCCTATGTTTCTGTTGTATGGGATACAGTGACAGTTACTCCTACACCTACAGCTACACCCACTGCAACACCTACAGCAACGCCTACAGCCACTCCCACTGCAACACCTACGGCAACTCCTACTCCCGGAGGCGGCTCTGATGAGACTCCCTCACCTTCCACGCCTCCCACAACAACGCCCACTGCAACGCCTACAGCTACACCTACGGCTACGCCTACAGTTAAGCCTAAGCCAACTCAGGACCCCAATGCAGACTTTGCAGTAAACGACAAGGGAATTATTGTACTCAACAAGGATTTGTCTAAGTACGTATACGCTACCATCAAGGTTACAGCAACCTCTGTTAACGTCAGAGCCGGAGCGGGTACAAACTACGACACCATATATACTGTAACCAAAGGCGATGAGCTGATGCTGTTCGATATAGTGGGCGACTGGGCATTGATTGCATTCAATAAGCAGTTTGGTTGGATACACAAGCCTCTTACTTCCGCCGTAGATTGCTCCAGGCTCAAGATTACCGGAATTGAGTCCTCTCTTAACGTAAGAGATGAGGTATTGAGCGGCGATGTAATTGGACAGCTGAAGAATGGAGACATTGTCCTGGCCTGTCAGGCCAAGCTTGGATGGTACAACATCCTGACCTATGATGGCAAGTACAACGGCTCCAAGAGTTGGATTGCCGGAAACTACACAACCAAGGCAGACGATGGCAAGATTGCCAACAATACAGTTCCCCAGTATATCAGGGACAACGGCATTGTTACTGCAGAGGTTGTGGTAGAGACCGATAGAGACAAGATTGTAAAGGCAGCCAAGGAGTACTTGGGAGTTCCCTATGTGTGGGGAGGACAGTCACCCAGCGGCTTTGATTGTTCAGGATTTGTCTACTACGTATTCGACAAGACCCTGGGATTGAAGCTCCAGAGAGTTGCCGCCGATCAGGCAAAGCAGGGCGTCTACAAGGTTCTCAATGACCTGCAGCCCGGAGATCTGGTATTCTTTGATACCAACGGAACCAGCAGCTCCATTAACCATGTAGGTATTTACCTGGGGGACAACATGTTTATCCACGCATCCTCAGGCAGCGGCAAGGTTGTTATCTCCTCGCTAACGGGATACTATTCACGGAATTACATGACAGGCCGCAATATTATCGACTACATGCAATATTGATTAAACAGCGATGTACAGGTCCTCACCGATATGGTGGGGACTTCTTTTTTACAATTGATTCAAGGCCCAGAGACTAGTACCAGTGAATAGTGAATAGTGAAGAGTGAAGAGTTGAAAGTTGTATAGTAAAACTGGACACATCGAAGAGTGAAAATATGATACTATTTACTCAAGAGGTGATTAAGATGAAAAGAACTTACAGCAAGGAATTCAAAACACAAGCGTGCGAACTGGTATTGAAAGACGGGATAAAGCATGCAGTAGTGGCCGAAAAAATGGGGATCAACAAGATAATGCTCTACCGCTGGATCGACCAATACAACACGTACGGAGAGGATGCGTTCGTTGGAAAAGGGCATTTACACAGCAAGGATGCAGAGTTAAAGAAAATACAAAAAGAGAATGAACGCCTA
>CAZCOE010000096.1:0-3919 GCA_964500525.1 uncultured Clostridia bacterium
CGCCGATCGCGTCGATGAGCGCCGTACAGCCGCGCACGGTGTAGTCGGCCTCGGTCATCCTCGGGACGTCCGCGAGCCGCACACGGTCGTGCAGCACCTCGCTGACATTGTCGAACAGCACGGTGGAGACATAGCATTCGCCGTCCTGCCTGCGCTGCTTCTCGATCAGCGAATTGAATCCGCCGATAGTATCGCTCTCCAATCCTGACATAGAACCGCTGCGATCAAGGATAAAGACCAATTCTGTGGTGTTGTTTTTGTTTTTGTTATTCATGGTAAAACCCTCCGATATAATCATTTGGTCCCGGGCGATTGCCTGCTTGAACCTTGTGACTTTATTTTAGGGATTTTGCCCTGGGGAATGGTCGCATAACAGGCGACAGTTTATTGCTCTGTGAGCAGCCGAATTGCTCTGGTATATTTATCTATTCTCTCAAGTGATTTTTCGTCCACCACATCCAGTCGGCTCAGATCGCTGTTGTGCCGCAGGTCAGCAATCTTCACGGTTCTGGCAATGGAATTCTGCTTTATTTTGGCCACGTATTCCATATAGGGAACTGCCTTGTCGCGGGTCATCAGCGTTAGTGCCTCAATCACGTCACTGCCAAAACCCATGCCTCGTAAATCATCCAAGGTATAGTCCGTATCCTCAACGACATCGTGCAGCAGGGCAACAATCGTGGTGGGTTCATCCCTCATCTGTTCTGCCAGGTGAAAGGGATGGAACACATAGGGAATTCCACTTTTGTCCACCTGATTCTTGTGGGCCTCAAAACACAGCTTTAAGGCCTTTTTAGTTGCATCGGTATAGATCATATCAGGCTCCTAGCAAGCTCTGATCGAAGGCGAACAGCGCCTCGTTGATTTCAAACACATTATAATTGCCGTTTGTAATGAAATACTCGATGATGATGTCGAACTTGCTGCTGTGGGTCAGGGCAAAGCCGGCCTTTTGCAGCAAATCCCTTGTGTCCGCCAGACTCAGCTCCAGTGCGATGGCAAATGCAATGGCTGTGGTTTTGCTGGGGTGGTAGTTAATGTCGCTGCGGATTTTGGAAAACAGCTTCCGGTCCACATTGGCCTTTTTGTAACATTGGCTGTCAGTCATGCCATTTTCGTCAATCTTGCGCAGCAACATCTGGGAAAAGCTCTCGTCCACCTGCTTCAGGGCATCGTCCAGAGACAGTGCTGCCGCCTTTTCCATTGCCTGGGGGCGAGCAGCCATGGACGTTGGCGCACTGGGCGCCTTGGCCGATACAATGGGCCGGGGCAGTTCTGCTGCATCCTCGTTCCACTCAATCCGGCGGGCCCGGCTAATATCCCAGTGGGTATCCACGTACCTATCGTCGATGAAGGTGGCAATATCCGTAAACAGTTTCTCACTGATCTTAAAGGAGGACTTGTCGAACACCACGATATAGACCAGCATGTCATGCTCTGTAAGAAACTCTGTGATGCAATCCACTGCCACCCGCAGGGCCTGATCCTTGGGATAGCCGTATATGCCGGAGGAGATCAAGGGGAACGCCACAGACTGGCAATCATTCTCCCATGCCAGCTTCAGGGATTCCCGGTAGCAGCTCTCAAGGAGCTGTTTCTCTCCATTTCGGCCACCCCTCCATATGGGGCCTACGGTATGGATTACATGTTTGCTGGGGAGATTGTAACCGCCTGTAATCTTTGCCTCCCCGGTTCTGCAGCCACCCAGGGTCATGCATTCGCGGAGCAAGCCCCTGCCGGCGGCCCTATGTATGGCTCCATCCACGCCGCCTCCCCCCAGCAGGGATGAATTGGCCGCATTGACAATGGCGTCACATTCCAGTTTGGTTATATCGTTTCGGATAATCTGTAGTGGCATTGTTTTCCTCCCCCAATCTAAATAGGCTAACGATCATTTCCATTATACACTATATTTTGCAGTCTCTGCTCATTACTCCCTCTAACATGCTTACGACTCTTTGCACTCGGGCAACGGTGTCGCTTGCCACCATGCTTACAGACCCCATGCATTCCTGAGCAAGTTCTCCTGCCTTGCCATTTATATAGGCCGCCGCCGCCGTTCCAAGAAGTGGGTCTGGGGAGTAGGCCAGAACAGCTGACAGAATTCCGGACAGAACATCTCCGCTGCCTGCCGTTGCCATTCCGGCGCATCCGGCATCCACCAGGTAGGTCCTGTCTCCGTCGGTTATTATTGTAGTAGGTCCCTTCAGAAGTAAAATCACCTGATTTTGCTTGGCATACTCTTCTGCTGCCACAACCGGATTGTTCAGGATTTCATCAATCTCCATTCCGGTCAATCTGGAAAACTCTTTTATATGGGGCGTGAGGACCAATGAACATTTGGATTGAATAATCTTATCCTTTCCCAGTTTGGACAACAGCGTGAGCCCATCTGCGTCAACAATTAATTTGCCGCTAAAATGCTCCAGAAGGTATTCCAGGGTCCTTGAGGCGCCCTCAGAGGTTCCGATGCCCATTCCGAACGCCGCTGTTTTCACATTGGAGATCAATCCGGCTATTTCATTCTCATCAAACAGTATCTCTTCCCCGTTATCCCTCAATGGGTACAGGGTGCTCTCCAGCACACTTGGTGCGATCACCGGATATATAGCACCCGGTACGGCAAGCTTAACCACACCTGCCCCGGATCTCATGGAAGCATTGGCCAGTTGTGCCAGTCTGATTGCACCTGTAAACTTTTTCGATCCTCCCATAAGTGCAACGTAGCCGAAGGTGCCTTTGTTGGAGTAATTCTGCCTTTTCCGGAAAATGTCTCTGATATCCTCAGGTTCAATCAGGCAATATGTCCTGTCCACGGGATCGATGCCGATGTCACAATTGACCTTCTCCTTCATCACATCCTTGGCCATATTGAGGAAATGGCCGGTTTTGAATCCTCCGATAGAGACGGTGATATCCGAACGAACACACAGTTCCGCCATCCCGCTATCCCCATTTAATCCGCTGTTGATATCCACCGAGACCACATACGCCCCGGAGGCATTAATTGCCTGGACTAATTCGACCGCATTGCCTCTGATTGTGCCTTTGAAACCAGTTCCGAAAATACAGTCTACTATGGTTGCGTACCCTGACAAATCAAGGGTTGAATCCCACATTCTGGCGGGAATTCCCTGTTGTCTGCAAATCCCATAGTAGAACGCTCCGTCCTCAGAAAACTTATCGGATAGAAGAATAATCTCACAATCGAAATCGGCGTCCTTCAGGAGTTTTGCAATAACATAGCCGTCCCCTGCGTTATTTCCGCTGCCACATACTATCGCTACGGGAGCCTTCCAGGTCACGCGGTCAAACACACCCTTCCCGGCCCGGAACATCAATTCTCTGCTGGGGATGGAATTTGCAATAGTGAATGCATCGCTTCTGCGCATATTGTCCACAGACAAAACATTAATCATGGTATTTGTGCCCCTTTGCTCAATTTAAACGAGTGATAATAGATCTTCTGGTTAAGTGCGGAGCTGTATGTACTCTCTGCCTTTGTTTTTATGTATATCATTGCCACAAGGGTGTGTCAATGAAAGGCAACCTCAAGCATGCAGGATTATTATGGTGCTGATTATTATGGCGTCAGTTCCCACCTGTTAATGAAATCAATCCGAAGGAGAAATGCACGCTGTCGCGTGATGCCATACGCCTGCGGCGATTACATACACCCTGCGGGTGATTACATGCCAATCCTTCGGATTGGATGGGGAAAGCAAGCTTATAAATCACGCCTAAGGCGTGTATGAAATCCGCAGCTTGTCTGCGGTATGAAATCAAGGCGGATGCCTTGTATGAAATCAATCCGAAGGAGAAATGCACGCTGTCGCGTGATGCCATACGCCTGCGGCGATTACATACACCCTGCGGGTGATTACATGCCAATCCTTCGGATTGGATGGGGAAAGCAAGC
>CAZCOE010000097.1:0-3089 GCA_964500525.1 uncultured Clostridia bacterium
AAATACTGGAAGATACGTATGTACCAAGGCCGCTTGGGTTCGTTGGCATTAACCCCCTTGCCTTCCTTAGTAAAATCAAATAGTCCAAATATACCAGCCATCTGTGATGTGTGCCCTTTCGAAGAATTGCCTGTTGGAATATAGGCCTATTTATTTTAACAAGTGAATAGTGAAAAGTGAAGAGTATCTTCTGGTACTTTTGACCGCCCCAACTAAGTGAATAGTGATGAGTGATGAGTGAAGAGTTCTGGCCTCCACGTTCCTTTGCTCGAAGGGCGAGGCAAAGCCTCGCAGTGAATAGTTAAGAGTGATGAGTGAAAAGTTGCGGTAGCTTGTTCCTATGGTCGATGTGCAAAGCACCGCTTTGCAGTGAATGGGGGTGCTGGCCCGGCATTTATTCTGTCTCCAAAGTGTAAATGTAAAATCCAGTTTGGAGAAGCAAAGTGGATTTCAGTCTTACAGCAAATCTCGCCTCAGTAAGCAATACACAGTAATAAACACCCACTATTTTTTGACTCAAAATAGTTGTATAATGTCACGGTTAATAGCCGCTGGGTTTTTCTATGCCATGGGACTATTTCAATGGGATTGCTAGGGTCCACGGACCTCTAAACTATATTATTCGGAGCATTTATGAAGGTATGCAAATTCGGGGGCACATCACTGGCTTCCGCAGGACAGGTAGAGAAGGTTTACAACATTATTGCAGCAGACCCTGACCGCAAGATCGTGGTTGTCTCTGCACCTGGCAAGAGGTTCAAGGACGACACCAAGGTAACGGATATGCTGATCAGCTGTGCATCTGTGTTCCTGCTCAGCGGCCAGGTCCCCACAGAGGAAATCGCTGCGGTGGCCGACAGGTTCAAGGTGATGGCTTCTGAGCTGGGACTGTCACAGGATATTCCCACATTCGTCACTAAAAAGCTTACAAGTATGTTTGAGAACCCGGAGAAGGACAGCGATATCCTGTCCGATTCAGTCAAGGCAATGGGTGAGGACTTTAACGCCCGTTTGGTTGCAGAGTACTTTAACTCCAAGGGGCTTAAGGCCAGATATATGGATCCCAAGGTGGCAGGCCTCTACCTCAGCGAGGACTTTGGCAATGCAGTTTGCTTGCCCGAGAGCTTTGTGAACCTGCGCACAGTGGGTGATTTTGACGGCGTGACAGTATTCCCCGGATTCTACGGATATACCCATTCCGGACATATAGCCACATTCTCCAGGGGAGGTTCCGACATTACCGGCGCTGTGCTGGCTGCTGCCGTATCCGCTGAGCTGTACGAGAACTTCACAGACGTTGACTCGGTTTTTGCCGTAAATCCCAAGATTGTCAAGAATCCCAGACCTATTCCGGAGTATACGTACAGGGAGATGCGTGAGTTGGCCTACATGGGCTTCTCCGTACTCCACGAGGACACGTTGGCCGCAGTGTACAAGTCCGGAATTGTGGTCAATATCAAGAACACCAATAATCCCGAGGCTCCCGGCACATTCATCGTGCCCGAACGTACCAACATGGACGAGCGAACCAGAGTCACAGGTATCGCATCCGACAACGACTTTGTCATGATCGACGTCACCAAGTACATGATGAACAGAGAGATTGGCTTTGGCCGAAAGCTGCTGCAGATTCTGGAGGAGGAGAAGATCTCCTACGAACATACGCCCTCCGGTATCGACTCAATTTCCGTTATTTTCAGAGCCCATTACGCTACTCCCGCCACCATGGCCAGGATTCAGGAGCGCATTTACAAGGAACTGGGTGCTGACGAGGTCAACATCAAGTACAATATTTGCCTGATTTCCGTAGTAGGAGAGGGCATGAAGAAGGGAATCGGTTTTACAGCCAGAGCCTCCCTTGCCCTTGCCAGAGCCGGCGTAAACATCGAGCTGCTGAACCAGGGTGCATCTGAGATCAGTATTCTGTTCGGCATTCTGTCAGACGACGAGATCAAGGCAGTGCGAGCATTGTACTACGAGTTCTTCGGATAATATGCAGGGACTATTCCTATCAATTTCATCCTTTATTTCAAACCTATTCGGCGGGCAGGAACTGGTAGACATGCTGCTTAGTGTGCCTGCGGTTTTGCTTGGCATATGCTTCCATGAGTATTCCCATGCCAGGGCAGCATATCAGCTGGGGGACCCTACGGCCAAGAACTGTGGCAGGATGACGCTGAACCCTTTGAAGCACTTTCACCCCATCGGGTTTCTGATGTTGGTATTTGTACACGTGGGTTTTGCAAGGCCCGTACCGGTGAATCCATACAACTTTAAGAATCGCAAGAGGGACGATATATTGGTGTCTCTGGCAGGTCCTGCTGCAAACGTGTTGCTGGCAATCATGTTCACTTTGATTCTCAAGGTGTTTATCTTCTTCTGCAGGCAGCAGGGTGTTTTTGTGGAATATGGTGGCAGCTACTATTTCATGAAGGATTGGGCGTACTATGTCTATCAGGCCTTGATGTACGGGGTTATGATTGACCTGTCACTGGCAATTTTTAACTTGCTGCCAATACCGCCCTTGGACGGATCCCACCTGCTGTTGGTGTTGATGCCAGATTCATGGCGCCCGGTATATGGCAAGATCCAGCCCTATTTGCCCTATGCATTTCTGGTGCTGTGGGTGGTAGGCGGCCTTAGCTGGCTGGTATCAAAGCCCCTGAACTTGTTGATGAATGTGATAATGGACTATATCATCCTGTAGGCGGTGTGTGTGACCGACTCGGCTTGCGGGAAATGAGATACAGCCTGTAGGTTATAGTACCCTGGCTTGTGGGAAGTGAGTTACTACTTGCGGCCTATATAAGATGAATGGATCCTGCAGAAAATGAATGCACCTTGTCGGAATGGATGCACCCTGTAGAAATGGACGCACCATGTAGAAATGGATGCACCCTGTCGGAATGGATGCACCCTGTAGAAATGTATACACCTTGTCGGAATGGATGCACCCTGTCGGAATGTATACACCTTGTCGGAATGGATGCACCCTGTAGAAATGTATACACCTTGTCGGTTATTGTCGGAAAGATTTGCTTGACACAGTCTTTTACTTGTGGTATATTAACTCTTGCGCCGCGGAGTGG
>CAZCOE010000098.1:0-14791 GCA_964500525.1 uncultured Clostridia bacterium
ATGACGCCAACCTGCGTGCTGCAAAGGCATGTGCTGTAATGGAGTATCTGGGCAACGACAAGACAGGTGAATTCTACTATGATATCGAGGACGGAAAGCTTGTAGCAGCTGCCCCCGAAGCTTATGGTCAGACGACGCCTAACAAGGAAAGCGTTATAAAGGTTACTATTGCTGAACCCGCCCCAGGAACTGAGGCTTCCACTGCAACTGAATCAAACATCACCTGCGAGTGGTTTAAGCCTACCACATGATAGTTATTTCCTACACTTTGTAGCTGATCCCAAGCTGCGTCAGCAGCTTGGGGAAGGGACCGTAGAACGGTTCTTTCCCTAAACTGCTGACGGAGGCGGCCGGCTTCACTGGGCTGCCCCAAATAGGTGAGAATTACAGGACCTATAGTATAGACTAAGGATGGGCTATGGGCGAGGACTGGTTTTTGACAGGCTATATCTTATTCTGGCTGACAGTGCTGGGTGCTGTCCTGGGCAGTTTCCTGGACTGCGCCGCATGGCGTATTGCCCACAAGGAGAGCATTCTGAGAGGACGCTCCCATTGCGGCAGCTGCGGCCACAGTTTATCTGTCGGGGATTTGATCCCTATATTCAGCTATATCTTTCATCGGGGACGGTGCCGCTATTGCGGTGAGAAAATACCTGCAGAGTGTCTTATTGCAGAGCTCTGCGGCTCTCTGTTGTTTCTGGGATTGGGCTGGCATTACGGCCTGCAGATAGAGCTGATTATGTGGCTGATATTGGGATGTATCTGTCTGTTGCTGGCACTCATAGATTGGAATACCCGTATTATTCCTGACAAGCTGCTGCTCCTTGCCATAATTAATAGATTGGTATTTCTGCCTATTTTGCACCAGCCCCTGGGGAAAACGTTGATCTCCATGGCTATCGGTGCCTGTTCAGTGTCGATTCCGCTGCTGCTGGTGGTTCTGCTGGCCGATAAGGTTTTGGGCCGGGAGACCATGGGCGGCGGCGATATCAAGCTCCTGTTCGTATTGGGGCTGTATATGGATTGGATGCAGATGATTCTGCTGCTGTTGGCAGCCTGCGTCCTGGGACTGTTCCTGGGCCTGTTGACCAGGGCTGTGTCCCGCAACAAAGGCGGAGATAGGTCTCTGCCCTTTGGACCTGCTATCATAGGGGCCTGGTTTTTGGTTTTGATGTTTGGAAATCCGCTGATTATGTGGTACCGCGGCATTATCCTATTGTAGAAAGGATATCCAATATGGGAAAAACGATGCTTGGATTTGATATCGGCAGCGACCGCCTCAAGATATTTGCGACGGACAGAAATGGTGCAAGATTCCATGAGGTTCGGCTGCCGGAGCGTATTGTTGAAAACGGTGTGGTGGTTATGCCCAACGCCTTTTCCAACTACCTTAAGAAACTCCGCAAGGATTTAAACCTGCCCAGAGGCAAGGCGGCCTTGGCAATTCCGTCAGGCCAGACCATATGCAGATTCGTGGCTATGCCCCGTATGACCGAGGATCAGCTGCTGCTTAACCTGCCCTATGAGTTCAGCGATTTCATCAATGGAGAGCCGGACAGGTACTTCTGCGATTACGCCCTTTGCGAGCCCAGGGAAGAGGACAATACCCAAGAGGACGAGGAAAGAATGTCCATGATGGCTGCCATAATATCCAAGGAGCAGTCCAACAGCTACGTTCGCATGTTTGCCCAGGCAGGCATCAAGCTGGAGCTCATGCTGCCCCAGGAAATGTGCCTGCTGCAGCTGACGGAACAGTACCGCAGAGCAAACCCGGATGCTCCCAGAGAATATTGCTTTGTGGACCTGGGTCATACAGCCACCAGAGTTACCCTGATCAGCGGAGACAGAGTCCAAGCCGTGCGCCAGATAGCCATAGGCGGACAGAATCTGGACAAAATCGTGGCTGACGTATTGGCAGTGGACGAGTTCCTGGCAGATTCCTACAAGAGGACCAATTTCCAGGGTATTCTGGATCACCCCAGAGCCAGAGAGTTCTATGGCAGCATCGCTGTGGAACTCCTTAAGGTGTTCAATTTCTATCAATATGCATTCCGTGGAAACAACCTGAATGGCATTTACCTCACCGGAGGCGGAGCCAATGTTCAGCCTTTGCGCCAGGTTATTGCGGATACTTTGGGTGTAACCCCATACCACCCTTGGGATTTGCTCACAGGTGATTTAAAGAGATCCGGCTTCGGAAATGAGGACAAGGGAGCTGTGGGCATTTTGGCCACCAGCGTCACCATGGCAAGGGGGGCAGAGAAATGAAGCTGGATATTAGCAAGCTGAACAAGCCTATCACCGTGGCCGGGAAGAAGCCGACCTACCCAACCAAGAGGACCATGAACCTCTATTATAAGACGGACCGTACCACCAAGTCGGCCACTATTGCACTGTACGTCCTGTTCGCACTTGTGCTGCTGCTGTTCCTGGTTAAGCTGCTGGTGTTCGACATCCTCATCGACATGGGCGAGAAGAAGGACCAGCTCAAGGAGAAGCAAAACGAGCTTCAGGCCTATCAGGACAGGCTCAAGGATTACGACAAGGTTCTGCTGGAATACGAGCGCTATGCTTCCACTCCCGACGAAGAGGGAACAGACAGGATGGAGCTGCTCTACCTGGTAGACAGCGCCGTGCGCACCACAGCCAAGGTGGACAGCATAGAGGTGAGAGGAGAGCAAATGCTGCTGCAGTTCTCCGGTGTGACACTGAGCCAGATAGCCGACATCGTGCAGCAATTGGAGGCATCCCCATTGGTTGATTCCACTCATGTGAGCACCGCATCCACCACCAACGACGGTCAGGACGTAGTACGTGCCAGCGTTCTGATACAGCTCACCGCCGGTGTTCCCCACAGCCAAGGAAACGGAGAAGGAGGCGCACAGCAATGAGACCATTATCTGCAAGAGAAAAATTTCTGCTGGGTGTTTTGCTGGTAGTAACAGTCGTAAGTGCATACATGGCACTGTTTTACGGCCCCATAAACAACAAGATGGCAGAGCTGGATCAACAGATCGGAGAGACAGAGGAACAGCTGCTGGAGGCCCAGGTTAAGGCAATGCGCCTGGAGAAGATGGAAGCCGAGCTGGCGGAGATGAAGTCCAACGGCCAGCCTTTGGTAGGCCTCGCACCCTATGATAACCTGCAGCCCCTGATTGTGGAGCTCAACGGAATCCTGTCCAAGACAATACAATATACTCTGGACTTTGGCACCGTAGACGCCAGCCAGCAGATCGTGCGCAGGAACATCTCCCTGAACTTCTCAACGGGAGACTATGAACAGGCCAAGGCAGTGCTTAAGGAACTCCATGACTGCAAGTACCGCTGTCATCTCTCAGGCCTTAACATCCGGGAAGAGAACAGGAACGGAGACGTTCAGGT
Organism: uncultured Clostridia bacterium; assembly: GCA_964500525.1. Lineage (GTDB taxonomy): Bacteria > Bacillota > Clostridia > RGIG7378 > RGIG7378 > RGIG7378. The sequence continues at coordinate 3,382 of CAZCOE010000098.1, forward strand.
ATCTGTGACCATGACCTTCTTTGAGTATCAGGAGTAATCAGGGTTTACACCATATTTGTATAAACGCTGCATCGGAGGAGAACCGGTGCAGTTTTTTTATCCCGCCAGGTTGGGGAGCCGCAAAAAAACACCCCATTGCATATATGGCAATGAGGTGTGGATTTGAGAAGTTGTCTATGGCGCTACAGCTCGGATACCAGGTTCTCCTGCTGGGATACGGAGATCTCCAGGTTGCCGTTGCGGCAGCGGATCTTGTCGATCATTTCCTTTTCTCTGGAACAGTCCTTGAGCACCACATTGTAGGTCAGCCGGTACATGCTGCCCATGTTGGTGGTCTTCACCCGGATCAGGGTGCAGGAGGATGTATACTCGGAAAAAATCTCGTCAAAGACTCCCGTATAGTCCAGGTCCTCGGGGATGGTGATGGTCATGGTCTTGTACAGGGCGTCGTTCTTCTTGGAGCCCAGGTCCAGCCGGGAATACAGCAGGAAGATGGCAGCCATTACCAAGGTGAACAGAACCGCAAATCCCAGGTATCCCATACCTGCAATCAGGCCGGAACCCATGGCCAGGAACAGGGTGCAGATTTCCTTGGCACTGCCGGGAACGGAGCGGAAGCGAACCAGGCTGAATGCCCCTGCAACAGCAACGCCGGTACCCACATTTCCGTTAACCAGCATTATGACCACGCAAACCACGGCGGGCAGGAGAGCCAGTGTTACCACAAAGCTCTTGGTGTATCTGGATCGATACATGTAGACAAATGCCAGTATGATGCCCAGCACCAGGGCAACACCCATACACAGCAGAAAATCCGTGACGCTGATGTGGGATACGAATTCGGAGTCGAACAAGCCCTTGAACAAATTATGCATTAATTGAAACCTCCTGGGAGCGGACAGTGTCCGCGTTTTGTATTTTTGGAAAAATCATTTTCTGATATGCAGTGCCGTACTTGGAGAAGGATGTTTTGAATATGTGCTGCTCCGACAGGAAGTGGGCCATCCACAGGGGCATACCTCCGGTTCCCTTGATCTCCATGAGCACCTTGCCCTCAGGCAGCAGAGGAGTACCGTAGGCATCCGCCCTCAGTGACAGGTCATCCAGCCTGCATAGGATATCGTCGTCAAAGGTGACCCGGAAATCGGACCCGTCCTTGGCATAGTAGGCCTCCCGGTGGTAGGAGATAAAGGCTGTAGGGTGCAGCGTCTTGTAATAATCCATAAAGTAATCCACCTCTGCGGATATCTGGTTCGGCTTGACGCAGGGCTTGCCTCCGCACAGCCAATCCATGGCCTCTGCCTCGGTGAGAGATGTGCGCCGCTTGTACACCACTCTGTCGTACTTTTTCTTGAGCTCCACAAACACAGTGGTGTCCGGCTGGGCAGTGGTGTAGGAGCGGATGCGCAGCTTCTCCTTGTATATGGGCCTGTCTATGGAGCGGCGAATCAGCAGATAGTCCTGGGTGTCGAAGTAGATGTTCCGAACGGCGGAGCGGCCGTATTGGTCCAGCTTCATGTAGGGCGCCATGACCTGCAGAACCAGATCTCTTTGCTGGGCAGAGAGCAGGTACTTCATTTCAAATCGCTTGAAAACGCTATGAGCGGCCATGTACAGCTGAGTCCTTTCGCAAAACTGGGTAGGTGGTGGATCTGATACTCCAAAACCAGACGCCAAACACAATTGTAGCAGAAAATAATGCTAGTGAATAGTGAATAGTGAAGAGTGAAGAGTTCATGTCCCTATGATCCTATGGTCGAATTGCGAAGCATAGATGCTTCGCCAGTGAAGAGTGTAGAGTGATGAGTGAAGAGTCGTCGGTACTTTTGACCGCCCCAACTAAGTGAATAGTGATGAGTGATGAGTGAATAGTTATGGTGGCTATGATCCCATGGTCTATTGGCGAAGCAAGCTTCGCTTTGCTTTACTGGCATAATCGACCTCTGGAACACAGGGACCACAACTTTTCACCATTCACTAATCACTCATCACTGAAAAAGAGCATAGGAACGTGGGGTCCAGAGTTATTCACCATTCACTAATCACTCTTCACTGAAAAAGGGGAAAATTCCCCGCTAATTGCTTGCGTAAACCGGCCAACCATGCCATAATCAGCTATACTTGGAGGATTTACAAATATGATGGATAGAGATCTGGCCCTTAAGATTTTCGGCATAGAGCCAAATGCCACAGAACAGGAAATCAACTACAAGTTTGGCATTCTGGCCAAGAGATGCCGCAGCGCCGACGACGCCTATGTTCCCAATGGCATGGACAGGCCCGTCACCTTTGATGAAATACAGGAGGCCTACAACGTCCTCATGAATATCGATACCCGCAGCGAGGCGGACAAGATCGAGGATGAGGATGAGCGCAACGCATATATTGCCAAGGAGAAGGCCAAGAACTTCTGGTACTACAACCGGGCCATTATACTGGTGTCCGTTTTCTTTGCGATTTTCCTGATCTGGGGCATTGTGTCCATTGCGACCAAGAAAGAGGCGGACCTGAACCTGGTGTTCTACGGAGCCTTTGTGGAGGACCAGTCCCTGGAAACCGACCTGGAGAAGGGATTCAGACAGGCCACCGGAGACGAGCTGTCTGTGGACGTGCGCATTCTGCTGGTATCTGACCTGATTGCAGACAATACCGAGAGCAGATCCCAGTTAAACGCCATGCTGGCCACCAAGGAGGTGGACGTGATTGTCACCGACTACACCCAGTACAAATACCTGGTCAGGTACGGCATTCTCATCCCCCTGGACAAATATCTGACAGATGAGCAGGTGGCCATTGCCAAGGAGGCAGATTCCACATTGCTGCTGGAGGACAACGACGGGCAGGAGCATATCTACGGATTTAACATGTATGGCTCCGATATTTTCCAAAACACCGCCGGAGACAACAAGGAATACATCGTATCCATAACCCATGGAGCCAATCCCAACGGCACCGACAATATCGCAGCCTTTGTCACATACCTGTGGGACTCCTGGTATGAGACTTACTGGAACAAGTAGGAGGGAACATGTACAGGATTAATAAGTTGGATTGCTCCAAGAAGTTCTTCTGGGAGAAGGCCGAGAAAACTGAGATTCTCAACTATATGTGGTTGGATAACGGCTATTGCCCCAAGGTACACATTCAGATGTGCTATGACGACGAGTCAATGAGGATTCGGTTCGAGGTGGAGGAGAGCATGCCCCGCAGCATCTACACCACGCCCAACGACCCGGTGTACAAGGACAGCTGTGTGGAGTTCTTCGTGCAGCCGGATCCGGTAAACGACCCCAGGTATCTGAATTTTGAAATGAATTCCAAGGGCACATTGCTGCTGGGATTGGGTGAGAACAGAAACAACCGCAAGCAGGTCAAGCGCCCATCTCCTGCAGAAATGGATATAAGGGCCAAGGTCCAGTCAGACAAGTGGTCTGTAAGCTACGTTATTCCCTTTACCTGGCTGTCCTCTATATTCCCGGGCTTTACTCCCGCTCCGGGCAACACTATGCGCTGCAATTTCTACAAGTGCGGCGATGACACCAGACTGCCCCACTACGGCAGCTGGAACCCTGTGACCTCGGAAACCCCCGACTTCCACAGGCCCTGCGATTTCGGCGAGATTATATTCCAATAGAGGCGGATATGAAGGCACTTAGGGGTCTGTTAGTATTTGTAATAGTAATATGTCTGGGACTGGCTTTATACGTAAGCTTTATTTGGGATCCCCAGGGTGGAGAAGACGTGGCAATGAGCCCATCTCCCACATTTATGATCCAGACCTGCACTCCTGCTCCCCAGCCAACGCCTACTGTTACACCTGTTCCTACTCCTGCCCCGGTATATACCGGCGAACTGGTAGTGGCAGGTGATATTGTGATGCACATGGGACTGAACGAACAGTCCTATAACAGCGCAGCATCCAGGTACGACTATTCGTATCTGCTGGAGGACGTGGCGCCCCTGTTAAGTCAGGCGGACTATGCCATGGCCTGCCTGGAAACCACCTTTGACGGCACCGGCGTTTACACAGGATATCCGGCATTTGTGTCTCCCGACGAACTGGCATTTGACCTGAGGGATGCAGGCATAGATTTTCTCAGCACTGCCAGCAATCACGCAGTAGACTCCAAATACAAGGGACTGGTCCGCACCACAGAGGTGCTTGACAGGGCCGGAATAAGCCATAGCGGCACTTTTACCAGCCAGGCGGATTACGATGACCCGGTAACTGTGGTGAACGTAGGAGGCATTTCTATGGCTGTGGTGGCCATGACCTACAACACCAACTGGGGCAAGGTTCCCGAGGGCTATGCGGTCAACTACTTCACTCTGGATTGGGCCAGGGAAGGCAAGGTGCCGGACTACAGCAGGATTGACTACTGTATTGCCAAGGCCCGGGATAAGAACACGGACCTGATTGCATTCTACATGCATTGGGGAGACGAATACGATATTGCGGGAAACGATGTCCAGAGACAGGTGGCGGACTACCTGTTTGACCACGGCGTCACATTGGTGCTGGGGGGACATGTCCACGTACCACAACCCATGGAATACAGGCAGGTCACATACCCGGACGGATCCACCGGCACAGGGTTTATTTGCTACTGTCTGGGGAACTTCCTCTCCACAATGAACCAGCAATACACATATGACACGGTGCTGCTGAACATCAAAATGTCCAAGCAGGGGGACGCTCCCGTAGTGATAGAGGATGTTTCATACACACCCCTTTTCATGTACGACGCCCATGACAACGGGGACTGGAGCGAACAGTATCCCAGATTTAAGCTGTTAGATACCTACAAGGTGCTGGATGCCTATAAATCGGGGAATCTTGCGGATTATCCCTTTGCAAACCAGACCCTGAAGACCAATCTGGAAAAGGGCCTTGGAGAAATCAGGAGCATTATGGGCACGGAATTGGACATAAGACATGGCAATTAATACCGAGGGCTTCGTATGCGACCTGTGCCCCCGCAGGTGCCACGCGTTGAGGACACCGGAAGGGGGAGAGGGCTATTGCAAAATGCCCTCTGTTATTTATGCGGCCAGAGCGGCATTGCACTATTACGAGGAGCCGATTATCAGCGGCGACCCGGTTCAGAGAGAGGAACGGGAGACCCGGGGGCTGCCCTATGGCAGCGGCGCTGTGTTTTTCTCCGGCTGCTCCCTGAGCTGTGTGTTCTGCCAGAACTACAGCATCAGCCATATGAGGAAGGGAGCGGCTATTACGCCGGAGAGGCTGGCTCAGATATTTTGCCAGCTCCAGGACCGGGGCGCGTACAACATTAATCTGGTGAACCCCACCCACTATGCCCATGGAATCAGGGAGGCACTCCGGATATACAGGGCCAGACCCGACCATTTGCCGGTGGTATACAATACCGGCGGATATGACAGAGTGGAGACCCTGAGGAGCCTGGATGGGCTGATTGACATATATCTGCCTGATATGAAGTACTTTAGCACCCAGCTGGCCAAGCGCTATTCGGACGCAGAGGATTATTTCGAAGTCGCAGCGGCCGCCATTGCCGAAATGTACAGGCAGGTGGGCAAGCCCTGCTTCAATCAGGATGGAATAATGACCAAGGGCGTCATAGTGAGACACCTGGTACTGCCCCACGACAGGGGAGACACCCTGGACGTAATCGACTATATAGCATCCACCTATGGGGACAATGTGGTGCTCAGCGTTATGAGCCAATATACGCCTCTTGGGAGGGCTGAGGAGTTCCCGGAAATAAACAGGCCCATATCCACATTTGAGTACATGAAAGTGGCCCGATACCTGGAGGAACACGGCACAGACATGATGTATTACCAGGAGCGGTCATCGGTGGGAGCGGAGTTTGTGCCGGAGTTCAACTTAACCGGCCTGGGCGAATCAGAGCAAAGCTCTGATTCGCAGTGAATAGTGAATGGTGAAGAGTGAAGAGTTCTGGTCCCCATGATCCTTTGATCGACTAGCGAAGCAAGCTGTGCTGCGCTTCGCTAGTGAAGAGTGAAATACCGAAGTACACTCTATTTTGTGGCTGCGGTGTATTGGCAAAACAGAGAATTGGTGATAATGTATCGATGAGGCGTTAATCGTATAGAAACAAATCAATGTGGCCAATTTGCCCAAAACTGGGCATTTAAAATGCGTTTTAATCCGAATGTTCGCCGGGAAGTAGAGGCGGTTTATGCCGCTTATGGCTTGAGTTTGACAGATGCACTCAATGTTTTCATTCAGCAATCTTTAAACGAAGATAGTTTGCCCATTGTTGTCTTGACAAGGGATCCACTATAGTAGGCATCATCCACATTATTTACTGGAAAGGCAGCCACTTATCTGCACGATTGCAGACACATAGCGGTTGAATAGGTGTTTTTATGCTTCAATGTCGGGAATGTGCCTACTATTGCGCACACGGAGAGAACATTAGGTGCCCGTTTTTCCAGGGGCATTACGATCAACTGCAGCTTAAAGAGATCGAAGAGCGGGCCAAGAATAAGGACAAATTGGCACGGATTTATTTGGCGGTGTGCCGAGCTGACGGGGAACGTGGGCTGACAAAGCCTTCTAAAGGTGTCTCTCAGCTGAAGAAGCTGGCTAGAAAGAATCCCCTTGCAAAAGGCTTTTTAGGTCTGCATTATTTGAATGGAAGCCAAACATCGAAAAAAGATGCAATACGAGGCTTCAAGCTTTGCAAGGAAGGTGCGTATAACACCTGCTGTCATCAGCTTGAAGCGCAGCTGTCTGAGTGCTACGAGAGAGGCATCGGTACTGCCCGAGATTATGAAGAGGCAAAGAAACAGCGCAAAGCTGCTGCTTTGCGGGGCAACGATAAGCTGCTCATGCAGGCAGCTGAAGAGATGGAATACGGAAGTAATCTTGATATAGGTTATGCGATTTCGTTGTACAAACGGGCGGAGCAGTGGGGGTTGCCCATGGGCGAAGAACGCCTGCGGCGTTGCTACCTTAATCATTTCGATAAAGTCGTCGGGGAATATATATACGAGAAGGCCGTTGGTGGCAGTGGAAGCCATCAGTTAGAAATTGCACACTTTTTTCTGGAGAAACCCTTCAAGTATAATCCGCAGGAAGCGATAAAGTGGTATCATGCCGCGGCGATGCGAAACAGCAAAGCCGCATATGAACTGGCCGAAATGTACCTGGAAGGCACTATTTGGGGAAAAGATACGGGTCTTGCCTGGTGGTATTTGAAGCAGGCCTACGATATTCCGGAGGCAGAGCAGTTGCTCAACCGGCTTGAGTCTGAGGCCAAAGACAACCTGGAAAACGAAGCATTCTTTCAAACACCGTCACACAGGGCACTGTGGGCTGCTCTTTATATGAGCTATGATCCCGATAGAGCAAAAGCGTCCTTGGAGCAAGGTGCAGCCCAAGACTGCGTTTGCAGTTTGGAAGCACTGGGCGTTTCCTATTTTGTTGGTCGGTTTGGCAGAATCGATTACGGGCAAGCATTTAGCTATCTGTCCCGGGCCTGGAAACACGCTTCCTTCACGTCAAAGAACACCCGCATTAATGGCGGCAGCCCACTTGCCGGTTCTTACCTAGCCTGCTGCTATTATGCGGGTCTGGGAACCAAGGCAGACAAGAACAAGGCTACAGAGATTATTGAAGCGGTTTTCAATACAAAAATCCGGTTTCAGCCTGCCCAAAACGGAGATTACTTTGAGCTCAAGCGAGTAAATGCGATTGGGAATAGGTACCATATGGAGCGAATTCACAATTTACTGAAAGATATAAATATTAACTACTCTTCCAGATATCTGAAAGAGATGGTCTATGGGATTAATCTGTTAGGTTGTTGTCTAATGGATCAAGGCTGCAATATGGAGGCGAAGGAATGCCTTTCTAAGGCAGCGGAGGTGGGACTTCCGTCTGCACACCTTAATCTGGCCATTTTGGGGGAACAGAACGCAGCATGTTCCATGTCACAGGAGGATATCTTTCAGCATTATAAGAAGGCATTGGAGGGAGGTCTGGGATCAGCCCGATATAAAGTGGGCTTGTGCTACCTGGAGGGAAGAGGCACGGAGCCGAACTATCCGGAGGCACTGCGCCTGATAACACTCGTTGCCGAAAGCGGCAGCGGTGAAGCTCTGGAGAAACTGGGTGATTGCTACTTTACGGGTGTCACCGGGGCGAAAAGTATTCCAAAGGCAATCCGGTACTACGAAGAAGCTTCCGCAGCCGGACGTAATGTAGCCGATAAGCTGCTGCAATGCCTGCGGCAAGCCCCTGATGCCCAGATAACGACCCCTGCTGTCTGCGCCAAGCTGGGTAGTGACTATTATAATAATAAGAACTATTCAGAAGCAGTGAAATGGCTGACAAAGGCAGCGGGAGAGCAGTTCCCCGAAGCAACCTCCATGTTGGCAGATTGTTACCGATACGGTAAGGGAATACAGCAGAATCTAGCAGAAAGCTTCCGGCTCCATAAGATAGCAGCGGAGAAGAAAATTCCCCAGAGTCAATATGGGTTAGGCCTATGCTACTATTATGGCGAAGGTACTGCAGTGGATAAGAAACAGGCAGCCCAGCTATTTTTACTGGCCGCAAAGAATTCTCATATGGAAGCCCAAAAAATGCGTGCTGTCTGTTGCTATAATGGCGAAGGTGTAGAGAGGAATTATAAGGAAGCCTACGATTGGTTTTCGTTGGCAGAGACGAAAGGTGATGCACTCGCAAGCCGTAATTTGGGCCTTTTCTACGAGTTTGGGAACGGCGTTCAGATGAGTCTGTATGTAGCGGAGGCTAAATACCAGGAGGCCGTACAACGAGGATATGACAGCGCAAAAGAAGATCTGAAAAGGCTGAAGAAAAAAAGAGAGGAAGCTGAGAGAAGAGAACGCCAGGCTCTTTTCACCAGTTACAGTACGTCAGGCGACCGTGCCCCCAGCTACAGTTTGTCCAACTACAAAGCAAATCCCTATGAAGATCTGGATTATGATTCTTCCATTAGATTTATAAACCGATGCCTGAAAACGGATCTGGATCTATGCAGTTCCGAGGAAGAAAAGAAAAAAGTTCTGGCCGAATATCATTATAAATACCCAGACACGCCTCTGTACGAAACAGATACCAGCTATACTCCCTCGGAGTCGCTGGACGACCACGACTATCTGGAGCTTCTGAATGATATTATGTAGGTGTACCTGATATGCATGTCAATTAAAACGTTAAAAGAGAGTATTCCCAAAAATCGAAAACAATTATTCTCAGGAATATCAAGAGTATATAGCGACAAATGAAAACCGTATTGTGTCCATCACCACAACCACACGCAAAAACACGAAAATAACACGAAATATTCACGAAATAGTATTGTATATCCTCCATGTCGTGTAGTATACTGATACCGAGGTGATGATAATGACTTTAAAGGAATTAAGAATATCCAAAGGATTGAGCCAGACTGAATGCGCCAAGTATCTCGGTATGTCTACAAGGAATTACCAGAACTATGAGAATGATTTGAACAAGACGAATACCGCAAAATACAATTCCGTATATCAAAAGCTTGAAGCCTACGGGAAAACAATTTCCGGAACAAATACCCACGGAAATCCCAGCGGGTTTCATACAAATGTTATTGCGGGGGAGGCCCTTCAGCCCCTCACGCGTATAGTCACCAAGTATAAAAAACGAGACTGCTTTAAGCTATTGGAGAAGTTTATAGCAAAAAACATCGACGGTAAAATTGCTATTCTCTATGGCCTGCGTAGGACGGGAAAAACAACGCTTTTGTTTCAGATGATAAATGAGCTTCCCAGGGAGCAAACCGCCTATATCAAAATCAAGACAACAGACAACATGTCAAACTTGACAAAGGATCTTGAGTTGCTTTACGAGAATGGGTTCAGATTCATCTTCATCGACGAAGTAACGCTGATGGAAGACTTTATCGGCACTGCGGCATTGCTCTCGGACATTTTTGCGTCCATGGGAATGAAAATCGTGGTCTCCGGCACAGATTCCCTTGGCTTCGCTATGGCAAACCGTGATGAACTCTATGACAGAAATGTCATGATTCATACATCGTTTATTCCCTTCAGAGAATATTCGCGCCTACTGGGAGTTCGGTCAATCGACAGCTATATTGAATATGGTGGAACTCTGAAGATAGAGAATATGGGTTTTGACGATCCGGATTTTGCATTTGATGAAGTTTCGTTTCGCGATGATGAAAGCACGAGAAAATATATCGATACCTCAATCAGCCGCAACATTCAGCATACGCTGAAGAATGACAGATTCGGCGAAAATTTTAATCAGCTGCGCGAGCTATACGATAAGGGAGAGCTGACCAATGTGATCAACCGAATCGTTGAGAGCATGAGCCATCAATTCCTGCTGCGTGTTGTGCAGGAGGAGTTTAAGTCCCGCGACTTTGGCTCGGCCAGAGAGCTGCTCTTGCATGAGTATCCTGCGGAGACTGCCCATGTCCTGTATGATGTTGATGAAGAATCCATCATAAAACGGCTGAAAGTGTTGATCGACGTCAAGGAAAAAAGCGATCTGACTGTTGCTGTCACCCAGCAGCATATTGATAAAATTAAGAAATATCTATACATGCTTGACCTGCTTGAGGCCTGCACGGAGCGATACGAAACAGGGGGACAGGCGGAACATGCCGTACTGGCACAGCCGGGAATGCGGTTTGCGATTGCCAAAACACTGGTCTATTCTCTGATGCAGGACGAATACTTCAGCACGCAGTCTGAGAGTAACAAAATGCATATTGCTGAGAAAATTCTGGAGGATGTCAAGGGCAGAATGATGGAAGACATTGTGCTGCTGGAAACCAGTAAGGCAGCACCTAAGTGTCTAGAGGTGTTCAAGTTCAAGTTTGATGATGGCGGGGAATATGACATGGTGGTCTATGACAGGCAAAGCGACACTTGCCGTCTATATGAGGTAAAGCACAGCAACAAAATCGTTGACCGTCAAACTAAATACCTGCGGGATGAAGCAAAGCTTGCACTGATGACGCATCGCTTCGGCGAGGTAAAAGGACGCTATGTAGTCTATCGCGGAGAGTCATCTTCAGTAAACGGCATTGAGTATCTTAATGTGGAGGAATATTTGAGAGGATTATGCGAAGCGGGGCTTCGCTGCGCTTCGCCAGTGAATAGTGAATGGTGATGAGTGAAGAGTTCTGGTCCCCATGATCCTTTGATCGACTAGCGAAGCAAGCTGTGCTTTGCTTCGCCAGTGAATAGTGAATGGTGATGGGTGAAGAGTTCTGGTCCCCACGTTCCCCGGCGAAGCAAGCTGTGCTTTGCTTCGCAGTGAATAGTGTAGAGTGATGAGTGAAGAGTTGTGGAGACCATGTTCCAGTGATCGAATATATCAGTGAATAGTGAATGGTGATGGGTGAAAAGTTCTGGTCCCCAT
>CAZCOE010000099.1:0-26169 GCA_964500525.1 uncultured Clostridia bacterium
TTTATTCTTCATATTTGTACCAGTGCACTGGACGATTTACTAGTTCATCTAGTATGCTCGATTTTCCAGTGCCATATTTTTTTAGACTCTTATAAAACTTCTTTGATACTTCGGTCACAACATACTCTCCTGAATTAAAAGTCGTCGGCATATCCAGGGCGTTGCTATTGCTAAAATAAATCATCTCTATTTCTCGTTTAATCCTCCCCCTACCTAGACTTTTATACTCAAAGGATAATATCCTGGCAGATTTTATTTGATTCCACTGCAAATGAATTCTCCCGTTACTAATCCCATTATCATCAATAACACAAATTCTTAAATCAGAATGTTTTAACCGAATTGATTTTGTCTTTCCTTCGCCATCTATAATAGTTGCATAATAACCTGTATCAGAAAGAACAATTGCAAATGTAAAGAGAATAGCTATACCGAAAGTGCTAGGGTCGTACGTATTCACAAAGCCCGTTATCGAAAATATAAAAGCAATCGATAAAACGAAAATTTCAAATTTTAATATCGTTGGGATACAAATAACCTTTCTCATAGCACACCTATATTATCCTCTTTAAATGTACAAAACAAAAACTATATTTTTGTCACAGAATGTACAATCATGATTTTTTGAAGGGACTTCTTCATGAAAATTTCTCTATTGCAAAACCTATTATGAATCCATTATTATCAACAATTATATCTCTATGACCTGTTTGCTCCCTTATGCATAGCGCAGCGACATATAGCTATCCGCTGTTACTGCTATAGAACAAATAATATAATCTAACTTCTCAGTAAAATCCCAGTGTCTTAAATACCTCCTTCAAACTATTTCTTCTTACGTCATACATGACCCATAAACATGCTACAGGAACCCACATTTGTTCTGGTAATACTTCATAAAGATTAACGGACCATAATGTTTCTGTTTTTGACGCTACAATATGTCCTTCTGGTAATAGAGACTACAACGAAACTTGTCACTCTTCACTATTCACTATTCACTGCGAGGCTTTGCCTCGCATATAGACCATGGGAGCATAGGTACCAGCTCTTCACTATTCACTATTAACTATTCACTGCGAAGCATAGCTTCGCAGCATTTCCTTAACAGCCCCCACCGCAGCAGCATTGTCCATGGGCACCCGCAATGTAATACTGGGGTGTTCGCTGGCATTGAATTTCAATTTGTCCCCATATTCTCCCACCAGCTGCAGCAAAGCACGGGGGTTTACCTTGCCATTGGCCTCGTATTTAAGCTCCCCATAGCCCTTCTCTATATGCACTGTAGTAAACCCGCAACTTGTGGCCAGGGCCTTGACCAGGGCCACCTGTATCAGGTTTTCTGTCTCCTTGGGGATATCGCCGAATCTGTCAATCAACTCGTCCCGCATGTCCATAGCTTCGTCCTCTCCGGACAGTGAAGCAATTCTCTTGTAAATATCCAACTTGGCAGAATCGTTGGGGACGTATTCCGGGTCGATATAGGCGTCGATCAGCACCTCTATGGTAGCCTCCGGAATCTCCTCCTTGACAGGTTCTCCTGTGAGCTCCGCAACTGCCTGGCTCAACAGCTTGCAGTACATGTCATATCCAACGGCAGCCATGTGACCATGCTGCTCAGGACCCAGCACATTACCGGCACCCCTGATTTCCAGGTCACGCAGAGCTATTTTGTAGCCTGCTCCAAACTCCGTAAACTCCTTGATTGCCTTGATTCTGGCCTCTGCTGCCTCATTCATCACCTTGTCCCTGCGGTGCAGGATATAGGCATATGCCAGTCTGTTGCTGCGTCCCACCCGACCGCGGATCTGATACAGCTGGGCCAATCCCAACCTGTCTGCGTCCTCTACTATAATGGTATTGGCATTGGGATAGTCCAGTCCCGACTCAATAATAGTTGTGGACACCAGCACGTTAAACTCGTTTCTGTAGAAGCTATGCATCCTTGCCTCCAGCTCCCGCTCCTCCATTTGACCGTGGGCAAAGTCCACTATGGCCTCAGGCACCAATTGACGCAGTTCCTCCACCTTACGCTCAATGTCGGTCACCCGGTTGTACAGATAGAACACCTGTCCATTGCGGGCCAGTTCCCGGCAAATAGCCTCCCTGACCACATCCTGGTCCTGTTCCATAACAAATGTCTGCACCGGATAGCGTTCCTCCGGAGGTTCCTCGATTATAGATATGTCCCTGATGCCGCTCATGGACATATGGAGAGTTCTTGGAATAGGCGTGGCAGTCATAACCAGGGTATCCACATTTGGCTTCAGGGTCTTGATTCTCTCCTTGTCGGCCACTCCAAATCTCTGCTCCTCGTCGATGACCAGCAGTCCAAAGTCTGAGAACTTTACGTCCTTGGAAAGGATTCGATGGGTGCCCACCAATATGTCGATCTTGCCCTTGGCCAGTCTATCCAGTATATCCGCCTGCTGCTTTTTGCTCTTGAATCTGCTCAGGCTCTCGATTCTGACAGGGTAATCCTGCATTCTGCGTTCCAGAGCCTCGGTCTGCTGTTGACACAGAACTGTTGTAGGCACCAGGTATGCCACCTGCTTGCCGTCCATTACGGCCTTGAACATGGCCCGAACGGCTACCTCTGTCTTGCCGTAGCCCACGTCTCCGCACAGGAGTCTGTCCATAATTCGTTGGGACTCCATGTCTGCCTTAATCTCATCTATACACCTTAGCTGGTCATCTGTTTCGGTGAATTCGAACTTGTCCTCGAACTCCTTCTGCCATGCGGTGTCCTTGGAGAAGGCATAGCCCTTGGTGGTGCGGCGCTTCTGGAACAACAGGATCAGTTCCGATGCCAATTCCTTCAGGGACTCCTTGACTTTTTCCTTGGTCTTCTGCCATTCCTGACCACCCAGCTTGTTAATCTTTGGTGCGCCCCCGCCTGTACCTATATACTTCTGAATCAGATCCAATCTGTCCGAAGGCAGGTACAGCACATCGGTACCGCTGTACTTCACCTTGATATATTCTCTGGTAGTCTTGTCGATGGTCAGCTTCTCCAGACCCTGGTACTGGCCGATGCCGTGGATGTTGTGAACAACGTAATCCCCTATGGACAGCTCCGCAAAGTCTGTTATTGTCTTAGCATCCTTGTTTCCGGACCTGCTGCCAGTGCGCACCGCCTTTCCCGTCAGTTCCCTGTCGGTGATCACCACCAACTTGGCCCCGGGGTACTCAAATCCGTTGCTCAGCTGGCCCAATATAATAGTCACTTCCCCGGGAACAGCCTGGAAGCTATACTCTCTCTTGATGGATACCTTCAGGGTTTCTCTTACCTGAAGCATAGACTGGATTCCCTTGGCCCTGGTGCTGCCATTTGCCACCACCACAATGCGATATCCCAATGCGGTCCAGTTGGACAGATCCTCCAGCAGCTGGGTTTCCCTGCCGGAATAGGGAGACAGCTGTCTCACCGGCATGGTGTAGGTCTTGGTGTCTCTCTCTGAAATGACCGAGTTAATAATTATTCTGTTGCGCTTCTCCAGCTTAGTCAGCAGCTCATCCTTGGAAAACAGGTTTCCCTCTGCTGCAGGCAATACACTGCCCTTTTCCCTCAGGACTCTCACCAGTTCCCCGTATTCCATAGCATAGTTGGCAAAGCGATCGTATACCCTGGACCGTTCATCCAGCACCACAATTGCTTCCCTGTCCAGATAGTCGAACAGGTCGGCCTCCATGCCCGGAATCAGGCGAATGTACCTGTCCATAGGGCTGGTCCATCCGGATGCCTCGTACCTCTCAAAATCGCTTTCAATGGCCTGGCTGACCGTCTTGATCCTGTCTGCATAGTGAGCATCCCTGTGGGATGAGGCGTATATTTCCAGCTCTGCTAAGGCATTCTCCTTGACCAATTGTCGATGGTCGGGACTTAGGATAATATCCGTGGCAGGCAATATGGTAATCCGATCCAGGCTGTCGATGGATCTCTGGGTAAACCTGTCAAAATAGCGGATGGTGTCAATGTCGTCTCCCCAATACTCCATACGAATTGGGTTGTCGGAACCCACAGGGAAAATGTCCACAATGCCGCCTCGTATTGCAAACTGTCCCTGGCCGGAAACCTGGTCCTCCCGCACATAACCTGCGGTGATCAGAGCCCTGATCAGGTCATCCACCGACAAGGTCATGCCTGCCTTGAGTTCAATCCTGGCACCATAGAACACATCCTTGGTGGGCAGCCTGTGGAACATGGCCTCAGGAGATGTAATCACAAATCTATATGCGTTTTTAGATAGGGTGTCCAGTGCCGCAATCCTGCTGCGCACATTGTCTCTGGTAAAGCCATCCACACTGTGCATCAATATCTCCTTGGACAGGAACAGGCATGCCTCGCTGTCAAAGAATCTGAAGTCCTGGAATATCCTCTTAGCTGCCAATTCGTTGGCTGCCACATAGACCATCCGGCGGCCTGTTATTACAGAAATTGCATAGCAAATGTGGGCCTTCTCCGACGCGGAGGGGCCTGTCAACGCAGCCTTACCGTCTGCCTCCATAGAGTGGATCAGTCCGGTAATTGCAGAAATATTCCGTATTGGCTCTACAAAAGCCTGCATTTACTTTCTGCTTTCGTTATATTTATTCATCGCCTTTTCGACGCCTGAATCAAGTATTTCAAGTGCAGCATCTGCTGCCTTCTCAAGGGCCGGGTTCAGGGCCTGTCTGTCCTCCTGAGAGAACTTGCCCAGAACATAGTCCTTGGCATCTATCTGACCATGGCGGCCGATTCCCACCCGAATCCTGGGGAAATCCTCGCTGGACAGACATGTAATAATGGACTTCATCCCATTGTGGGTGCCGGCGCTGCCCTTCATGCGCATGCGAAGGCGGCCCAGGTCCAGGTCCATATCGTCATAGATTATGATAATGTTGGCTGTGGGAATTCTGAAGTAGCCTGCCAGGTCCCTGACTGCCTCGCCACTGAGATTCATGTAGGTAAGGGGCTCCAACAGGTACAACTCCTTGTCGCTGTAGTCCACCTTGGTGTACATACCTTTGAACTTTTTCAGGTTGAGAGAACAGTGGAGCTTTTCCAGCAGGCAGTCCATAACCATATAGCCCACGTTGTGCCTGGTGTTGGCATATTGGCTGCCCGGATTTCCCAAACCAACTATAAGGTATCTGTTGTCAGATACCTTAGATGCAGGCTTGGTTGTTTTTCTTCCAAAGATGAACATTACTCTCTGCTGCTCATTATTCTCTCTGCTGTTGCCAGCTGCTCAGGTGTATTAATACCCAACGTCTCGGTATAGTCATCACATTTATAGATGCCTACCTTGCCCCCAAATCCCATTATGATGCTGAGGGCATCCGGCAGATAGTACTCCCTCTGAGCGTTCTGGTTTTTGATAAGGGGCAGGGCCTTATTCAGAGAGGATTTGTCAAAGCAATATATGCTGGCATTAATCTCGCGAATCTCCAATATTTCAGGAGTCGCATCCCTGTGCTCCCGAATCTCCTTGAATGAGCCGTCTGCATTCCGGACAACTCTGCCCAAACCTGTGGCATCCGGGACCTCTGCCGTCAATACTGTTACGGCGTTGTTGCAGGCCTGGTGAACTGCCATCATATCCTTGAGAGTGCTTGGTGTAACCAGTGGGTTATCTCCGCAGAGGACGATTACGTCTGTAACGTCTGAGGAGATTTCAGGCATTGCCATCATTGTGGCGTGGCCTGTGCCCTTCATCTCATGCTGCCATGCAAATTTGCAGCAATCCTCACCCAGGAGCTCCTTGAGCTGCTGGCCCTGGTATCCTATAACAGTAACAATCTCTTCTGCTCCCGCATTGTTGGCTGCGTCTATAACCCAGTTGACCATGGGCTTGCCCAGGACCTTGTGCGCCACCTTGGGTATGGGGGAATTCATGCGCTTGCCTTCCCCTGCTGCCATGATTATTGCTGCGTACTTTTTCATATTGTCCTCCAACAGATAATAACTAACGCAAAATCTGCCGCTTTTTAATCTGCGGCAGGGAAACAATCTTTAATTAGTCCTCGTCCTCAACCTCTGGCATATCCCAGTTGTGGTATACATTCTGTACATCGTCGTTTTCGTCGAACATGTCCAGCATCTTTTCCAGCTTGGCGATAATCTCAGGGTCCTCCAGAGTAACGTATGTAGAGGGTATCATTGCCACCTCGGCAGACTCGAACTCGTAGCCCGCATTGGCCAGAGCCTCTCTGACTCCGTCAAAGCTGTCGGGATCTGTGGTGATCTCGTACATGTTCTCCTCCATCTGGAAGTCCTCGGCACCTGCATCCAATGCCTGCATCATGAGCTCCTCCTCATCTGCCACATTGGCGCTGTCGATAACCAACATGCCCTGTCTGTTGAACATAAAGGATACGCATCCGCTGGCTCCCATGTTGCCGCCGCTCTTATCAAATATATGCCTCACGTCCCCGGCTGTTCTGTTGGCATTGTCGGTAAGGCACTCTACGATAACTGCCACGCCGCCTGCGCCATAGCCCTCATAGACCTTGGAGTCGTAGTTTGTGCTGTCGGAACCCGCCGCATTCTTGATGGCACGCATAATGTTGTCATTGGGAATGTTGGCTGCCTTGGCCTTTGCTACGATATTCTTGAGCTGGAAGTTTCCATCGATGTTGGGGCCTCCGGCCTTAACTGCAACTGCAATCTCTCGGGAAAACTTGGTAAACAGATGGCCCCTCTCGGCGTCTGCCTTGCCCTTCTTCCTCTTAATGTTATTCCATTTTGAATGTCCTGACATAATATATCTCCTCTGACGGCTAAGTATGCCGAAAATTGCCTATAAGACTATAATCCACCTATAGAATAATGTCAAATTCTATCGGATTTGTAAGTAAAACATCCCACTATTTTTCAAAGTACTCTGCTATCTTGTACACGTCTCCGGCGCCCATGGTAATGACTGTCATTTCCTGATTGGCGATTGACAGCATATATTCCTGAACCTCCTCAAAGGATTCCATATAAGTAGAATCGCCGCCCCTCCTGCTGATAAGGTCGGAGACCATCTGGGAGTTCACATCCCCGGGATCCTCCTCCCTGGCAGCATATATGTCCACCAGGATAACCTGATTTGCCAAGGACAGTGCAGCTGCCTCGTCCTTCATCAAATGCTTGGTCCTGGAGAAGGTGTGGGGCTGGAATATAACCAGCACCGGCTTGTTCAGACGCTTGGCTGTATTAATGGTGGCCCTGATCTCTGAGGGATGGTGGGCGTAGTCATCATAGATGGCCAGATTCCCAAGATTGCACTTGTAGTCAAATCTGCGGCCGGAACCGTGGAAATGCATAATCCCTTCCACAATCTCGCCCCAACTGAGGCCCGCCGCCCGCATAGCCGCACATGCACATAGGGAGTTGATTACGTTGTGGTCTCCGGGAATTCTCAGCTTGATCTTTGCTGTAGGCTTGCCCTGTTCGTGGATAGTATATGATGCACAGGCATCCTCGTCGTACTCCACATTGGTAGGATAATAGTCAGCTGTAGCATCTGTTGCACTGCAGGTAATTACCTTGACATCCGGGCGAATGTGGTCTGCCACCAGGCGGGTATTCCTGTCGTCCATGTTGATAACCAGCTTGCCGCCCTGGGACAGGTTTTCTGCGAACTTGCCAAAGGACTTGAGAATCTGATCAATGCTGTGGAAGTAGTCCAGATGCTCCAGCTCAACATTTAGGATAACCGCCACATCCGAGTGGAAGCTCAGGAAGCTGTCCCTATACTCACATGCCTCAAACACAAAGTAGTCCTCGCCTGCGGACACAGGCATATCCACATCTGCACGGATTTTGCAGCCCACGTTGTAGGAGAATTTCCTGGCGCTGTCTGCCATACATGTGGCAATCATAGAGGATGTGGTGGATTTGCCATGGGTACCTGCCACTCCGATTCTGGTGCCAAAGCAGTCAATCACTCTGCCCAGAAATTCTGCTCTGGACAGTATCTCTATGCCTCTCCTGCGAGCCTCTATAATTTCAGGATTCTTGCTGTCCACTGCAGCCGTATATACCAATATGTCACATTTGGCAGGAATGTTCTCTGCCGCATGGACGTTGTAAACCTTAATTCCTCTCGATTCAAAGGGGGACAGATCCTTGGGGAGGTTCCTGTCGGATCCGCTGACAGTACAGCCAATGGCCGACAGAATATACGCGATTCCGCTCATGCTGGAACCGGCAATGCCTGTCATATAGATGTTTTTCCCTTTGAGTCCGTTATCGTAGCTCATATTGTCTCCTATGCTCTGTTTCAGTCTGCTTCTATGGCAGCATTGAATATTATCCTACTAATAAATGTCTGTATCCATTGAACTTTGTCGCAGCAGTTCCTGATACTTATTGGGGCATATCCTTGCCCATGTGCCTGTAGGCGTTGAGGGTAGCCACTCTGCCTCGGGGAGTTTTCTTCACAAATCCCAGCTGCATAAGGTAGGGTTCGTAGATTTCCTCGATGGTATCCGGTTCCTCTCCTGTACATGCGGACAGAGTATCAAGGCCTACCGGTCCGCCGTCGAACTTGTCAATAATAGCTCCCAGTATGTTCCTGTCTGTGTTGTCCAGGCCCAGGCTGTCAACCTCCATGGCGTCCAAGGCCATCTTGGCCACCTTAAGGTCTATCTTGCCCCTGTTCATTACCTGGGCAAAGTCCCTGACTCTGCGCAGGAGTCTGTTGGCAATACGGGGAGTGCCTCTGGACCTCATAGCAACTTCCATGGCCGCATCATCAGTGATCTCAGTGTCGAAAATCCTGGCTGTGCGATGAACAATGCTGCACAAATCCTTGGGTGAATAGGGCTCAAGCCTGTTGATCATGCCAAATCTGTCTCTCAGAGGAGCTGCCAGCATGCCGGCCCTGGTGGTGGCGCCAATCAAGGTGAACTTGGGCAGCTGCAGTCTCATGGATCTGGCTCCGGGGCCTGTACCCATTACGATATCAAACTGGAAATCCTCCATGGCGGGATACAGAATCTCCTCAGCTGTTCTGTTAAGTCTATGTATCTCGTCGATAAACAGTACATCTCTCTCCTCCAAATTGGAGAGAATGGCTGCAATATCTCCCTGTTTCTCAATGGCAGGGCCGGATGTAACACGGATGTTGACTCCCATCTCGTTGGCAATAATGTTTGCCAATGTGGTTTTGCCCAGTCCGGGAGGTCCATACAGCAGCACGTGATCCAGTGCCTCGCCTCTGGATTTGGCTGCGGAGATGAATATTTTCATGTTCTCCTTGACCTTGTCCTGACCCACATAGTCATCCAGAGTGGCTGGGCGCAGTTTTTCCTCGGACTGGTCTCCCGGCCCATAGTTATAATCCATGAGCCTGGTGCCTTCTACATCAAAATCGAACTTCTTAATCGTGTCGCCCATTATTTGATCACCACCCCGTAAATCTTCTGTCCTCTGGTACCTACCACAATTGTGTTGCCATATACCGCAGGCGATCCCTCTACGTTGGCCTCCAGGTTGAGCTTATACATAGTCTCTCCTGTCTCTCCATCAAAGAGATACATATATCCCATTGAATCGCATTGGATAATGTATCCCTTGCCCTCCTCGGTGTATACGGCAGTAGGTGAACTCCAGCAATAATAGGGCATTTCCTTGGTCCAGACCACTGCACCGGAGTTCTTGTCCATGGCATACAGTCTGCCTCTGTAGGTTCCGTCGGTACGTGCTACTGAGAAGTAAACCAAGTTGTCCATGTTGCACTTGCCCACCAGAGGGCATGCCAGAGTACCGCCTGTAACGGCCTTGTCCAAAGAGCAATAGACATACTTGCTCCACAGAACCTCTCCTGTCATGGCGTCTATCTTGCGAAGGATACTGTATCCGTCCTTGTCCTGCTTATCAATCTCGTTGGCAGTATACAGGGCCAGGGAGTTATCTGACTCCACCTCCAGCACCAGAGGGCAGTCGGAGTCGTCGGTAGCGTCCAGAACCCAAAGGGGCTTAAAGGTATTTACGTCGATGCACTGGAGTGTACCATTGTTATCCTGAATAAACATGTAGTTCTTGAAGAATGCAGGTGTGGCCTCAATGCCGTAGGTGCCGCCAATCAGGGGCTCATAGAAATACTTGACGGTGTCCGGCTTGATGCTGATGGTATATTCCTCCTCATCAAACTGGGTGTTGAGCTTGAGGGAATAAATCAATCCATTCTCTCCGCAGATAAATGCAGTATCCGAGTCCTTGTCCACCTTAACTGTGGAGTCGGAAGCGGACCAGGATCTATTTGCAATGCTCTCCTCCATGTTGATGGTGTGCAGCAGTGAGAAGTCCACCAGGCTGTAAATCCTGTACTTGAATGAAACGTAGCTGCCGCCGTTTACATTGTCGCCCTGTCCCACAAACAAAATGGGATAGCCCCGAGGGTCCAGGGTAACTGTTCCCTTGATAGGAGCGCCGATATTGATAGTGCCTGTCCTGGTATATTCACCGGTCTCGTAGTCCAGGAAGTATACCTTTCCGTCCAGAGTGCCATAGATGACCTCCACCAATGACTGGGCAGACTTGTACTTGTCCTTGAAGTTCTGTCCCTGCAGGTCCTTTGCTTCCCACTTTACAATCAAGGGCTGACCATTCCAGCCTACGCCGGTCCAGGCGTCGATGTGGCCGATATTGGTGCTCCAGGCCACCTCAAGCTCACCTGTGTCCACCTTAGCCAGTCCATATGCAGCTGAGTTGTTGAAATTGTTCCCTCGGAAGCAGGTAACCCCCTCCATGGAGGAATAAAAGTAAGGTGCGCCAAAGCTCACCGGAGTCTCTCTGGTATAATCGCTGAGAGTCTGGTTATCAGAAGAGTAAATTCTATGAATGAAATCGTATTTCTCAGGAGTGTTGGCCTGGGCAATGGCAGACAAATCCACAGCCAGATCCGGAATCTGCCTCTCTACTCTGTCCTCAACACTGCCATGCTGGACAACGCTCTCCACCGGAGGCCTGTACACCTCCTGGAGTGGATCCCGGGTAACAAAAATAAAGTTCTTGTACATAAACGAGAACAGGGTGACAAATGCCAGAACAACGGTGACATATATGGGCCAAAAAACCTTGGAATTAGCCATAATACCTCGCAAAAAAAGAGACATGATGCCTTGTGGGCAGTCATGTCATTATTATACCAAGCTATGAACCATATGAAAAGCAAATTTAGAATTCTGCAGAACCTGTTGTCCTGGGGAAAGGCAATACGTCACGGATGTTCGTAACTCCTGTGATGTACATCAGTGCCCTTTCAAAGCCCAGGCCATAGCCTGCGTGCTTAACGGAACCGTACTTCCGCATGTCCATGTACCAGCTGTAGTCCTCGGGTTTGAGTCCCAGCTCCATAATCCTGTCCATAAGTACATCGTAGCGTTCCTCTCTCTGGCTGCCTCCGATGATCTCTCCAACTCCGGGAACCAACAGGTCAGCTGCAGCAACGGTCTTGCCGTCCTCATTCTGTCTCATGTAGAAGGACTTGATGGCCTTGGGGTAATCTGTAACAAATACAGGCTTGCCGAAAACCTTCTCTGTCAGGAATCTCTCATGCTCGGTCTGAATATCTGCTCCCCATTCCACCTTGTAGTCAAAGGAATCGTTGTGCTTCTCGAGAATCTCAACTGCCTCAGTATATGTGATACGGCCAAACTCTGCGTTAACCAATGCGTTCAACCTGTCCAGCAGGGTCTTATCCACAAAGCTGTTGAAGAAGTTCATCTCATCCGGGCACTTCTCCAACACATACTTGATGATGAATTTCATCATATCCTCTGCCAGATTCATGTAATCTGACAAGTCGGCAAAGGCAATCTCCGGCTCTACCATCCAAAACTCTGCAGCATGCCTGGGAGTATAGGACCTCTCAGCCCTGAATGTGGGGCCAAAGGTATATATCTTGTTGAAGGCCATGCAGAAGGTCTCTCCCTCCAGCTGTCCGCTGACAGTAAGGTTCGTGGGCTTACCAAAGAAATCCTGAGTCCAGTCCACCTTGCCATCCTCTGTCATGGGAGGGGTGGCAGGATCCAACGTGGTAATCCTGAACATATCCCCTGCCCCCTCGCAGTCGCTGCCGGTGATTAGGGGTGTATTTACGTATACAAAGCCTCTCTCCTGGAAGAAGGTGTGGATGGCAAATGCCAATACGGACCTGACTCTGAATATTGCGGAATACAGGTTGGTTCTGGGTCTCAGATGTGCAATGGTCCGCAGGAATTCAACGGAGTGGCGCTTCTTCTGCAATGGGTAATCCGGGGCGCACTGGCCCAGAATCTCAGCAGATGCAGCTCTCAGCTCGTAAGCCTGCTTAGCTCCCGGGGAAAGCTGTACAATGCCTGTAGCAGTCAGAGATGCTCCTGTAGAGGCTCCTGCAATATCCTTGTAATTGGGGAGAATCTTGCTGTCAGCAAAAATCTGCAGATTCTTGAAGCAGGTGCCGTCATTGACCTCCACAAAGCCAAAATTGCCATTGTCTCTGGATGTCCTGACCCATCCGCTGATGGTGACCTCCCGGCCCAAATATTCCTGATATTTCTGATTTAACTCTCTGATGTCCATACTGCTCATATTAAACTCCGCCCGGAATTATTTATCAAAAGGTGATCTGTATCCCGATCCGCCAAACAGACCTGTGTCTGCAGGCTTTGTGGGACGTTTGGGAGTGGAAGCTCCGGTTCCCTGGAATAAATTATCCTGGTTGTAGCTGTCCTGATATCCCTTGTCAGAGGCTGTGTCTGTATTCCTGCGATACTCTCTGGATACAGGTCTGACCACCTCATCGGTATTGGCAGTCCGCTCAGGCTCTGCTGCCTTGGGGGCTGCAGGCTCCTCATCCTCCAGGCTGGGAATGCTAAAGGGCTTGGTTGTGGTGAAGACTGTCTCTCTGGTCTGCTTAGGTGCCGTCTGTTCCTCAGACTCCGGCTTTGCATTTACGTCAGAATCTCCCTGGAAGGTGCCATTGGTATCCCTTGCAGGTTCGAATGTGGTGCGGTGCTGAGTCTGACTCTCTGTATCCTGAGCAAATACATCTGAGTGGCGATTATCTAATGTGCGGGCAAATCCACGGAAGGCAGGACGCTCAATAGGTCTGCGCTCATAGCGAGGTCCGTTGTCCTCCTCTGCGGCGCCAACGGGCTGCTCCTGAGTCTCAGGGATTACCTCCATCTCCAGCTGGTAGTCCTCAAAGTCTCCCTCTCCGGGATCCTCGGTGCGGATTATGGATGCATCGGCAGGTCTGCGAGCTCTGTTTGTATCAAAGGCCATGGGCTCATCTTCCATGCCATACATGTTGTCACCGGGTTCTGTCTCCTTGTCATACTCATAGGAATGTCTGCGGACCCTGGTTCTCTCCGTCTGGGGCTCCTCATCCTCTGCAGAAAGCTCGGTGCGGAGAGGCATCCTGCGGCGCAGGCCGGCCTCCTCCTCCTGGTCCGACTCCTCCCGGCGTCTTTCCTTGCCTGCCTGACGGAGACAGTAAATGAAGTATCCACACAGTGCAATAATGGAGAACAGCAGCAGAATAATCAAAAATCTGCGGATGCTCTGTCTGGATAGAAGTGCGGAAATAACAATGAATATCATAAATACGCCCACGGCAATCATGGGAGTCAGGTATTTCTTGGGATTCTGTCTGTTTTTCTGTTTAGTTTTCTGTTTGCTGATTTTTTTATCATTCAAATTATCATCTTCTCTATACGACATAGTTGTCCTCCGGATATATAGATAGGGGCATTATATCACCATAAGCAGAGTTTTTCTATCGGTTTAGTCTGCAAATAGCGTCACAAAGTCCGGTTTTTTTTCGAACCTCATGATTTTGCGGTCTCCTACCGGATGCCTGAATTCCAGTATTCCCGCATATAGGCACAGGTTTCCCTGACTGTAGGCCCTGTGTCCGGATCTGAGCCCATCCGGGGCGTATTTTTCGTCACCCAAAATGGGATATCCTCTGTGGGAAAGCTGCACCCTGATCTGATGGGACCGTCCGGTTATCAGATTAATCTGCCACAGAACCAGATTGTCCTCTGTTCTGCCTATAATGTTATATGCCAATTCGGAGAGTTTTCCCCAGTGGTCCACTCTCGAAATGTTAGTTTCTCCGTCCTTGGATAAATTATCCCTGAACACGCCGCTGTCCGTTGGCGGGCCCCCACGGGTCAGTGCGTAGTATTGTTTGTTGATCCTGTGGTTCCGGATGTCCTCGGACAACCTGGAGGCTGCCTTGGATGTTCTGGCAAACACCATAATGCCTGCTGTGGGCATATCCAGCCTATGCACCAATCCGAGAAAAACCTCTCCCGGCTTGTTATACTTCTCTGCAATATATTTCTTGAGTATGGTAAGCATATCCGGCCGGTCCGAACCATCGGACTGGGACAGCACTCCTGCAGGCTTGATGGCCACAATCAGGTGATTATCCTCATAGAGTATTTCCGGTGCCGGAACTGGGTTATTCATCTGGTCCACCTGGCGTATGCGCCGCAGGGCAGAACTATGCCCGAGGATGTGACCGGAAGCCCTATTTCGTCGCATACCACCCTGCCTCCAAACTTCTTCACCAATGTCAGCTCCAGGATATTTGCGGAAACTGCAGGAGAAAATCCTGTGGTATAGGAGTTCAGGAGGAAAAACAGGGGCTCAGGAGTCATTACTCCGCAGGTGCCCTCTACCAGTTTGTACAGGCAGTCCTCCAGCTTCCAGACTTCTCCATTGGTCCCTCTGCCATAGCTGGGCGGATCCATGATAACGCCGTCATACAGGCTGCCCCGGCGAATTTCTCTGGCAACAAACTTGTTTACGTCGTCCACAATATATCTGACAGGTGCGCCGGACAGTCCCGACAGGGCCACATTTTCCTTGGCCTTGGCCACCATTCCCTTGGAGGCATCCACATGACATACTGAGGCGCCGGCCTCTGCGGCTGCAACAGTAGCTCCTCCTGTGTATGCAAACAGATTGATAACCCGCACCTTGCTGCTGCCCTGTTGGCGGATAAGACCCCTCATCCAATCCCAATTGGCTGCCTGCTCCGGAAACAGTCCTGTGTGCTTGAACCCCATGGGCTCAATGGCAAATCTCATGTTGTCGTAGGATATGGTCCACTGTTTTGGAATGCTTCGTCTGTAGTTCCAGGCACCGCCGCCGGAACCGGAGCGATTATAGACTGCATCTGCAGACTGCCACTTTTCCGGGTGACTCTTGGGCCATATAACCTGGGGATCAGGCCTGACGAGGATATAGTTCTTCCAGCGCTCCAGTCTCTGTCCGTCACCGGTATCGATCAGCTCGTAGTCTGTCCACTTGTCGGCTGTGGTCATGTAGACTATCCCCTCTCTCTGTTCTTGTTAATAAGGCAGCCTGCCAGGATAATCCTGCGTTCCTCCTGGGTAAGTCCGGGCAGAGCGAACTCAATCCGTCTCTTGATCCGGCCTGCTGCAGATACCAAATATCCATTGACCACTTCGCTATAGTCTATGAGTGCATTTCTCACACCGTTCAGCACCAGAATGTCTCCCACTTCAATATATGCAGCGTCCCGATCTACGGCCTGCAGAGGCAGCATGCCCCAGTTAATCAGGTTGGAGCGATACCTCTTGGTGGCATATTCAGAGGCCACATTGGCCCATCCTCCCAATACCTTTTGGCAGGACGCGGCCTGTTCTCTGGCGGATCCGTCTCCGGGACGAACTGCGTAGATGAAGCTGCCTACTCCGGTGTTTCCGGCATTAAGTCCATGGTCGTTTACCAACTCCCGGGGCAGTCTGGCTGAAATGTATGCATCAACTGCAGCTGCACCCTGTGCTGTATCCCTGGCTATCTCCATATTCCGGGTTACCTTGGCTGCAGCAACATATCCGGGAACTCTGCGGGACAGTGTAAACTCCGCCAATCTGTAGGGATTGGATCTATAGGAGGATGTCTCTCCTGAGGGAATCAGCTCGTCTGTTGTTGTGACGCTGTCTCTGATATCGGCAGCGCACTCCAGCACCAGGTTGTCCGGCAATGCATGCATCTCCGGCCAGTCTGCGATGTTGGGTCCCATAACCAGCTCTCTGTCCGCGTCTCCCTTGCCATAGCCGTTAAATACCCGGTTATCGTAGACCTTGCTGTCAAAGCTGTACTCCGGTGTCTCATATGCACTCCAATCCAGATCCTCGGCGGATGTAAGCCTGCCTCCCCGGGCCGCTGTGGCAGCGATTGATCTGGCGTCCATCAATGCTACAGAGGCAATCTGTCCCTCACCGGGCTTTGACCCCTCTCTGCTGGCAAAGTTTCTGGTGGAATGTCGGATGGACAGCCATTTGTTGCCGGGAACGTCTCCTGCACCAAAGCAAGGTCCGCAGAATGCTGTACGCATAATTGCTCCTGCTGCAGTCAGCTCCGCTGCAGTGCCGTTTCTCATCAGTTCCAGGAATATTGGCTGAGATGCCGGGTATACGTTAAGGGCACATGGGCCGTTGCCGGTGCTCTCACCCTTCAGGGCATAGGCCGCAGCGCAGATATTCTCAAAGGTTCCGCCGGAGCAGCCTGCAATCTCGCACTGGTCCACATAGAAATTGCCGTCAATCAGCTTGTCCGTCAGGTTAAGTGTAACCTTGTCTCCCAGCTGGGCGTTGCACTTCTTCTCAGTTTCTCTGAGAATGTCCATAGGATTGGCCAGGAACTCCCGGATTTCGTATGCATTGGAGGGGTGGAAGGGCAATGCAATCATGGCATGAACTGTGCTGAGATCAATGTCCACCACTCTGTCATATATAGCTCCCTCAGCAGGGTGCAGCGGTCTGTATGCCTGTTCTCTGCCGTGAAGCCGGAGATATGCCTGGGTTTTGCAGTCAGTTTCCCAAATTGATGACAGACAGGCAGTCTCTGTAGTCATAACGTCTATGCCGATTCTGTAGTCCATGGACAGTTTCTCAACCCCGGGACCAATGAACTCCAGGATGCGGTTCTTCACAAATCCGGTTCCAAACACAGCCTGTACCAATGCCAGGGCTACGTCCTGAGGGCCCACACCCGGCAGAGGTTCTCCGTGGAGATAGACGGCCACAACCTGGGGTCTGGGAATGTCATAGGTCTGGCCCAACAGCTGCTTAACCAGCTCAGGTCCTCCCTCACCCATGGCAATGGTGCCCAATGCACCGTAGCGGGTGTGGCTGTCGGAGCCCAGCAGCATCATGCCGCAGCCTGCCATCATCTCCCTCATGTATTGGTGTATAACGGCCAGATGGGCCGGAACAAATATTCCACCGTATTTCTGTGCAGCAGACAGGCCAAATTGGTGGTCGTCCTCGTTGATAGTGCCTCCCACAGCGCAGAGGCTGTTATGGCAGTTGGTCAGAACATAGGGAATTGAGAATCTCTCCATTCCGCTGGCCCTTGCTGTCTGTATTATGCCTACATATGTAATATCGTGGGATGCCAATCCGTCGAACTTGATGCGGAGATTGTCTCCGCAGTTTTCTCTGTCCTCACAGTGTGCAGACAGAATATTCCAGGCCATTGTCCTGTTTGCAGATCCCTGAATCTCCGCTGCTGCGGATACAGGGACCAACTTGCCTGCTGTGAGAATGTGTCTTTCGTCAATGCACTTAACCATTATATTTCCTCGTTCCCTTTAATTTGCTGTCTGTCAGCTCGGAATAGTATTTTCTCGTCTCAATGGACGCCGGGTGAACCTCCACGCCCTTGTCTTGGTTATACCGGATAACATTGTCCAGAATGTGCAGCGCTGCCTGCTGCAGATCCCGGCCCAGCAGCTCTCTGGCCGCCGGCGCATCTCCGTGGGTCCTGCCAACCTCGCAATAGTCTGCGGAGAAAACCAGCAGCTCCAGATCGGACATTCCCGGTCTGCCGCAGGTGTGGTTGGCAATGGCGTTGAGTATATCCTCATCCTCAACTCCGTATTCCTCCCGGGCAATATAGCTGCCCACTATGGGATGCAGCAGGTGCTTTGCCCGGAGCTGGATATCATCCGGCTGGTACCCGTGATCTATACAAACAGCCACCATCTGATCTGCATCCATATACTTGGCGGAGTCGTGGAGCAGCCCGGCAGTCAGAGCCTTGTCCCTATCTATACCGTATTTGGGTGCCAATTGTCCACACAGTTCCATAACATTGAGGGAATGCGTGAATCTTTTTGGCGATAAAGTCTCTCTGAGACGGGTCTGGGCCTCCCCATAGCTCATATTCATATACATCATCGGTACAGACCTCTCTCCTCAATGTAGTGCAAAACCTCATCCGGCACCAACCCCCTGCAGTTCTCTCCCAATGCCAGTCTGCGCCGGATATCTGTGGAGGAAACCTCAGGCAGATCCATGTCTGCATACTCTATATGCAGATGCAATGTGTGGGCCAGGTTGGCAATCCTGTCCTCAAGTTGTGCTGTGGGGTATCCTCTCCTGGCGACTATTCTGAAACTGCAGTATTTGTGAAGTTCATCTGCCCGGTGCCACCTGTGCAGCTCGTTGAGAATGTCTGCTCCCTGGATAAATATAAGGCTGTCATCGGGATAAATGAGGCTGAGTCTATGCAGGGTGTCAATGGTGTAGCTCACGCCCTGCTCCCTGACCTCCATGTCGGATACTGTAATGTGAGCATTGTCCGCAAAGGCCAGCCGGGCCATGTCATACCTCTGCAGGGCAGTAACTGAAGTGGAACCCTTGAAGGGGTGGCTGCCGGATGGAACGACAACTAAAGCGTCCAGATCAAACGCTTCCAGACTCCCTGTGCCCAGTGCCACATGTCCTATATGTATCGGGTTAAAAGACCCACCAAAAACGCCTATTCTTTTCATGGGTTACATTATAGCACGGGCAGGCAGATTATCTACTGTTTTTCTTGTAAAGGATATGCCAAAGTGCTATACTTCGGGGATATAAGACGAACAATTGGAGGTTCTTTCATGTTAGATATTAATGCCATCAGATCGAATCCCGAAGCCATTCAGGCCAAGCTGGCCAAGAAGGGCTGCAATGTGGATTTCTCCGATTTTCTCAAATTGGATGCAGAGCGCAGACAGCTGCTGCAGGAGGTTGAGGCCCTCAAGGCCCGACGCAACAAGGTTTCATCCCAGATTCCCGCCCTTAAGAAGGCCGGTCAGGATGTGTCTGCAGTACTTGACGAGATGAAGGCCACCTCTGACAAGATCAAGGAGATGGACGATCAGGTTAAGGTTGTGGATCAGCGCATCTTTGACTTTGTCTCCTACCTGCCCAACCTGCCTGCCGATGACGTTGTTCCCGGCGGCAAGGAGAACAACCAGATGGTTCACGTCTGGGGGACCAAGCCCAGCTTTGACTTCCCCTTCAAGGACCACGTGGAGCTGGCCAAGGAGCTGAACCTTATCGACTACGAGCGGGGTGCCAAGCTCAGCGGCAACGGCTTCTGGATGTACAGGGGCAACGGTGCCCGGCTGGAGTGGGCCTTGCTCAACTACTTTATTGAGACTCACATCAATGACGGCTACGAGTTCATCCTACCTCCCCACATGCTGGGCGCCCGCTGCGGATTTACTGCAGGACAGTTCCCCAAGTTTGCCGACGAGGTGTACTACATTGGCCAGCGCACCGGTGACGATTCCGACAAATTCATGCTTCCCACCGCAGAGACAGCACTTATCAACATGTACAGGGACGAGGTTCTGGAGGAATCACAGCTTCCTCAGAAGCTGTTTGCATATACACCCTGCTTCCGCAAAGAGGCCGGCAGCTACCGTTCCGACGAGCGGGGCATGATTCGCGGGCACCAGTTCGACAAGGTTGAGATGTTCCAATACACCACACCTGAGACATCAGAGGCTGCCCTCCAGGAGCTTGTATCCAAGGCTGAGGCCCTGCTCCAGGGATTGGGGCTGCACTACCAGCTGTCCAAGCTGGCTGCCGAGGACTGCAGTGCTTCCATGATGAAGACATATGATATCGAGGTTTGGATTCCCAGCATGGGCATTTACAAGGAGGTTTCCTCCTGTTCCAACGCCGGTGACTATCAGGCACGCCGGGGCAACATCCGCTTTAAGCGCAAGGCTACAGGCAAGAACGAGTTCATTCACTCCCTTAACGGTTCAGGTCTGGCAACATCCCGGGTTATCCCTGCTTTGCTGGAGCAGAATCAACAGGCAGACGGCAGCGTTGTCATTCCTCCTGTCCTCCGCAAGTGGATGGGCTGCGATGTGCTGAGGCCCTGATAACCACATTCCAAACAATTAAATGCTGTTCCATGACACCTTCAGACTATTGAGGGTGTCATTTTTTGCATAAAAAAGAGGAGCCGGCGCAATGCCAAACTCCTCTATTCTGCAAATTACTGCTATTACTTTACAATCTGGTTAGCCTTGGATGATCTCTTGACCTTGTTGGTGGAGGTACGTTCAAAGTCCTCCTGGCGAACCACCAGGGCACGAACCTTCTTGTATGAGGGCAGAGTCTCGTTGAGATCCTTGATCTCTCCCCAGAGCACATCATAGATCTGCTGCTGGTCAGTATAGCCCTTGGAGGCCAGTTCCTTATACTCGGGGTAAATCTGGGCTGTTACTACCAGATCTCCCGAATCGTTGGGCTCGCCTGTTACCATTACCTCGTTTACATATTCCATTCGCAGTATCTTGGTCTCTAACTCCTCAGGATAGATGTTCTTGCCGTTCTTGGTAACGATAACGTTCTTGCTCCTGCCGGAAATATACAGGTAGCCCTCTCTGTCAATCCATCCCAGGTCTCCTGTCAGGAGCCATCCGTCTCTGAATACCTTGGATGTGGCCTCGGGGTTCTTGTAATAGCCAAGCATTACAATATCTCCCTTAACGCCAATTTCTCCAATGCCGTTTTCGTTGGGATCCAGAATAGCCACCTCAACTTCCTTAAGAGGTTTGCCTACGGACTCGTACTTGTTCTTCTTTGCCTCATTAACAGCAACAATGGGAGACGTCTCAGTGAGTCCATAGCCCTGTCTGATTGTGAATCCAAACTCCTCAAATGCCTTGAGCACTGCCGGGTTGATTGCCGCAGCACCGCTGATAATCAATCTCATCCTGCCGCCCATCTTGGCGTGGATGTCCTTAAATACTTTCTTGCGGATATCCAAACCCATCTTCTGGGCTACGTTGCAGATGGCCTTGCCCTTCTCAACCCTGGCTGCCTGCTCAGGGGTAGCGGAAATAGCAGCGTCTACCTTCTTGTACAGAGCCTCCAGAATGGCCGGAACCATCAGGGTAATGGTTGGCTTAAACTCCAGAAGTGATTTAGCCATTTCCTTGATGCTCCTGCAGAATCCAATACCTGTTCCTCTGTGAAACATGGTGAGGAATCCGGCGGTACAGCAATATGTATGATGGAGAGGAAGAATCATCAACATAGTATCTCTCTCATCGCACTGAAGGGAATTAAGCACCGAATAAATATCGGAGCATACATTCTTCTGAGAAAGCATAACTGCCTTGGAATTTGATGTGGTACCGGAAGTGAAAACCAAAATGCCCAATCTGTCCGGGGTAATCTTGCGCTGGACATACAGATCCACGCCTCTATGATACTTCTCTACGCCGCTGATGATCAGCTCGGACATGGAAATCTCATCCTCTGTGCTGACGCCAATATCCATATTGATCAGGTACTCCAGCTTGGTATCTCCTGCTGCCACCACCTCGGCAATCTTAGCTGCTACGCTGCGGGAGTAGAACAGAGTCCTGACGCCTCCTGCCACAATCTGAGTGTGCAAATCCTCTACACCCAGCTCCTTGTCCAGAGGTACAATAACCGATCCTCCTGCGCCGATTGTCAGGTAGGACAGACACCATTCGTATCTGTTCTCGCTGATAACACCCACAAAGCCGTCCAGCATGCCTGCCTCAGCCATGGCTGTTCCCAGGCCGTAAACCTGCTCCCTGAACTGATTGTAGCTGACCTGTCTGCTGAAATTGCCCTCATCGCCTGTCAGATAAAATGCAGGCAAATGGCCGAAATCCGCAGCAGCCTTGTCAACCAACTCCCTATAGTCCTTGACCTTAACTGCAGGAGCAAACTGTCCGGGAAGGTGGATCTTGTGCTGCAGATTGGTCCAAGGGAAGTCCTTGTCCTGCTCCTTGTTGGCCTCTTTATTGGCCTTCTTCTGCATTACCTTCTCCCTCTGTTCCTTGAGGTTGTCAGAAACTTGCTTAACAATGCTGGTAAAAATATTCATATTACCTCCTAAATGCAAAACTTATCTAGAATGGCCATGAGCCAAACCACTTAAGCACGTGGGTCACATAGTTCCGTTCCACAGGATACCCGGATAATACCGGCCAGAACAGAATGAACAGAATCCCGCAGGCTGCGGCATAGGTGTAGCAGAACCATTTTGCCTTGGGATACGTCTCCATGAAGTATTCCATCACATACACGATAGCGATTATAGCATAGGGTACGCATGAAAAATAGTGGTATATAAAAACCAGACGGGGTACCAATATCCAGGGCAGGTACTGACTCCAGTAGGCTGCCAATATGGGAACCATACGCCTGTCCTTCTTGTAGTAGGCGATTACTGTGGCAAAAATAATTGCCGGAACGGACAGCCACCATATAAAGGGATTGCCCATTGTGGAGGCACTGGCTGACAGACCGCCCAACATATCCGATCCCCTGTAGAACAGTACCGGCATAACATCCAGTGGCCACTGCCACCAATCCGAGGAGAAGGGATGTGTTGCATCCAGTCCGGAATGGTAGTTGAACATCAATGTCTGTGAATCCCACCAGGCCTTGAGTCCCTTGGCATGGCCCTCTGCCGCCTGAACCGGAATATAGCTCATCATGTAGATTGTCAGGGGAATTACCACAAAGAACACACAGCACAGCAGAATAATCCGCCAGAAGTACTTGTTCATAAATCCCCTGATGCTGCCGGAATAGGTGTCAACCTCCCTGTACTTGCCCATGAAGAACAGGAATGCCAATCCAACTCCCGCGTAAATGCCGATCCACTTGGCAGCGCAGCCCAGGCCGAACATAATTCCGCAGGCAGCCAGATGTGACACATATCTCCTGTACCCCATCTCCACTGCTCCATATACAAAGCAGTCGTACATAAAGTAGAACATCAGGATAATGAAGAACACAACATAGGTGTCGATGGTGGCTATTCTCGTCTGGGAGAAATGCATAAAGTCAAATGCCATCAGCAGGGCTGTAATAAATGCCAGGTCTGTCCTCTTGAAGATTTTCTTGCCAAAGGCATACATCAATGGAACCATGGCAATGCCGAACAGGGTGCCCATTATTCTCCAGCCAAAGGTGTTCATACCAAAGAGGAGGATTCCGATTGAGATAATCAGCTTGCCCAGAGGCGGATGGGTTGTCTCGTATTGAGAAATGCCATGGATATGCTCATAGGCTGTACGGGCATGGTAAATTTCATCGAAAATCATGCCTGATATAATGGTGCTGGAGTAGTCAAATGTATCCTGCTCGTCGCTGATCTCAGAGACAGCATAGCTTGTGGACTTGTCCGCAGAGGTGTATGTTACAGACCTGATGGGTATAGCCTCTCTGGAATTGGGTGCGGTAAGGCATATCTCGTTGATAGGTGCTCCCAGAGCCCTTACCTCAACCACAATGGTATCGGTGGTTATCTCCCCCAGACTGTAGTTTTTCCAATCGCAATAGGTGTCATAGCCGCCGTTGATTGTCACGGCCTCCACCAATTCTCCGGAGCCATCCCGGTAGTACACCCTGTACACGTAGTCGTCAAGTGCCCTCTGGCGAACGCCTTCAAACATATAGAACCTATCGATAACTGCAGGCTGCCCCAACTCTATGGTTATAGTCTCTCCCACCTTGCTGGGAGTCCAGAATGTCTCCGGGCAATTTGTAGTACCCAGGTAGAACAGTGCCACAACAGCATATACGGCTGTGAGCAGGGACATGAGAATCCAATCCTTGGCAGTCCATTTCACCTTTACGTACTTGTTAAAAGGAACTCCTCCGGTCTTGGCCTCAGCAGGAGGATTCGGAACTGCAGGCTGCCTTATAATATTGTCTGTCAGGGCCTGGGCCGGGTCGGCGGTGAGATATCCATCATTCATGCACTTTCTCACCATGAACACAGCCAGAGCCACAAATATAATCATATTCAGCACAGACACAATCACCACAAATGACTGCTCCTGGGATGTCTTAGGATAGGGCCAGTTGTTCACCTGCTGCAGATACAGCATATCGTTGATGTTGGCAATGGCTGTTGCCCATATTGCACCTGCAAAAGCATGCACTGCCCTATGGTTAATAACCAGTGCTGCAAATATAGCCACAATAGCTCCGGGGAAAATGTATCGCTCGTGCATAACTGTGGCAAACATGAAATAGCCAAAGTTCAGGGCCAGAGCTGAAATCAGCACTCTGTGGCGGCTCTTGGTCATAATGTTGTATGCCAGCACTGCCAGAGTAATCAGACCTATGAATATCTTGCCCCAGGTATTGTAGGAGAATATCAGCCAGGTATCGGCGCCGCTGGCTGTATTAAAGCCCAGCATGGACCAGAAATTGCAGGCGTTAAGGGATGCATAATTATACTCTCCGGCAGTTTTCAGGAATAGTTCAAATATCCACTTGATACCTCCATTTGCAATGGAAAAAGGCATACAAATACCGAAGCAGACAGCTGCTCCCACTAATACGCATATGCCTATGTCTCCGATTCTGCGCCACCTCTTGTCTCTGTCGCAGAACACTGCTCTGCGGATGAGTTCAAAGGCCAGCAGAGGGAATGTAAATATTGCCTGAGGCTTGGTCATAATTGCCAGGGCCAGGAATACCGCAGCCACAGGGAACTTTTCCCTGTCCATAAAGTACACTGCCAGCATGACAAACAGCATGAGAACCGAGTCAGTCTGTCCCCATAGGCAGGTATCCAGAATCAGCAGCGGGTTAAGGGCTATAATGCACAGTGCGAAGAATCCATAGGTGCGTCCCTTGATATTGCTTGTCCACTTGTATGCCAGCCAGGCCAGGCCAATATTTGCAATAATGCCGGGGATTTTAACCAACAGCACCATGGCGTCGCTGCCGCCTCCCAGCAGCTTGTTGAGCAATGCCAGAGGGGCCCAGATGTACATCATTCCCGGAGGGTAGTCTATAAAGGATGCATTGCTGTAGATATGAAACAAGTCCTGTCCGGACTGTAGAGCCCAGGATATGTTGGTACCTATATCGTAGTAGTATCCTCTGAAAAGGGCCCCTGTTACGCATTGGATAATAAATGAGGCCGCCAGAACGATGGGCATATAGAATGACAACTTGTTGTCATCCACTGAGAAATTCCTGCCCTTGAGCAATATATATCCCACCACTGCCAGAATTGCATATACAAAAGTCCATGCAATAAATAGGGTGTTGTATTCAGCTCCTGCAGGAACCTTCCCTGTGAATTTGCCTGTGAGCAGACCTGCTAACATTATTGCAGCTGCTGCAAACAGAGCTGCTGCCAGCAGCAGTTTCCTCTCTCTCTTAACACTGGTAGGTACAGCTTTTGCCATTTGTCCCTCCAAAAACGGTAAGAAGTTCTGCTAAATATATCATAATTTCGGCGGGTGAAGCAAGCCATCTCCCGGCGAAGCTTTGCTTCGCAGTGAATAGAGAAAAGTGATGAGTGATGAGTTCTGGTCCCCACGTTCCTTTGCTCCATTATACCAGTGAATAGTGAATGGTGATGAGTGATGAGTTCTGGTCCCCACGTTCCTTTGCTCGACTATGCCAGTGAATAGTGAATGGTGATGAGTGATGAGTTCTGGTCTCCACGTTCCTTTGCTCGACTATATCAGTGAATAGTGAATGGTGAGTTTCGTTCCGGTACTTTTGACCGCCCAAAAGTACCGGGAAAAGGCGCCGCTGTTTCGACGCGCGGAGCACGACTTAGGGCGATGCCCTAAGAACCCGAAGCGGTAGCTATGCTCCCATGGGCGGTTATACCGTTTTCACTCTTCGGTCGGGAGTGCGGACTCAACTCTTCACTCTACACTCTTCACTGCGAGGCTTGCCTCGCATATAGACCATGGGAGCATAGGGACCAGAGTTATTCACTCTTCACTCATCACTCTTCACTGAAAACTGTCCCCACTGATCATACAGTTCATTGATTTTCTCCTGGAGCTGATTATACTCCCTATAGAGCTCCGGATCGGTTGTGGTGGCGAACATTTCCTCAAGTTCTGTTGC
>CAZCOE010000100.1:0-23634 GCA_964500525.1 uncultured Clostridia bacterium
GATTTATAATCCCAATATGCAGCAGAACGGTGAATTATTGTGTTTGTTCTTAGTTCTACTTGATAGAGGGGATAAAAACGGGTATAATTTCAAGGATAACGGGGAGGTGCAATATGGAACATAAAGACGGTCTTGCCCGAATAACGGAACTATCCTCCAAGATAAGTGAACTGCCGAAAGGCTATATTTCAAAAAAAACGGTCAGTGGTATTGTATACTTCTACCATCAGTGGACGGAGGGCGGTGCCAAACAAAGCCGCTATCTTCACGACGATGAGGTGGAAGTCATCTCTGCTCAAATCGAAGAACGAAAAAAGCTGCAAACAGAACTGAAGGAAGTCAAGGCTGGAATGACACGTCGGCCAAAACTCCGACAGATTGATGAACAAGGAAACGAGGAGACTCATATTAACTGCACCTTAATGCACAAACGAATTGCCGTTGCCGAGCTGGAATTTGACAATGATACGGGATCCATTCAGAAAATTGGGACGGTCTATGCTCCTGAACACCTTCCTCTGGGCGTACCGATCAGGAGAGGAATTACCGACCGCAAAGCACTCAACGAATGGTGGACGGACAGATCAATTCCCGCAAGCCGTTCCGGTGTCAGAGAGGCTCTTGAAACGCTGGATATCACAAGCACAAGAATGCTTCTGATCAAATGCTACGGACTAAGCCTCTCGGATCAGTATTGGATCTGTCCTGAAGGCTCCGGTCTCATATGGGAGAATGTCAACTTCTTTCATAACGGATTTTCCGACGATATCGGTAACGTGCTGTTCGGCTCAAACAAGAAGCCTAGCAATACCCTGGACTTCTCGTCTCCCGATAACACGTCAGACGGTAACCTGAAAAAGAGGTGGAAGATCATCGACGGGAAGCGGTGCCTCGTCAAAGGCGGTTCCAATCCGTTCCGTCAGCAGCCACTGAATGAAGTCATCGCTACTGAGATTATGAAACGTCTCCACATTCCTCATGTACCCTACACTGTAACGTGGAACAAGGGAGTACCCTATAGCATCTGTGAAGATTTCATCGACGAGAACACAGAGCTGATTCCTGCATGGCGAATCACCCTGACGCAGAAACAGGACAACAGCACTTCTCGCTATCAGCATTTCATAAATTGCTGTAATGCTCTTGGCATTCCCGGAGTGGAAGAATTCCTGGATAGGATGATTACACTGGATTATATCATCGCCAACGAAGACAGGCATCTGAACAACTTCGGTGCTATAAGAAACGCGGAAACCCTCGAATGGATCGGTATGGCTCCAATTTACGACAGTGGATCCTCACTGGGCTATGATAAGATCACTTCTACCATGAAGAATTCAAGAGAATACGCATGCAAGCCATTTAAGAAGCATCACGAAGAGCAGCTCAAGCTTGTGTCGTCCTTTGATTGGGTTGATTTCGCAAAGCTGTCTGATGTACAGGAGATCATCACAAGTATCCTTTCCGATGAGAACGCATCAGACTATATGGATGAAGCGCGAATAAGAGTGATTGCGGAACTGACAGAACGCAGAATCCGAAACATCGAATCCCTTGCAATGTCTCATACCAGAGTCCAGAGCATCACCACTGAGGACGACGTGGAAGAAGATATCGCTGAAGACTACGGCCCCAAAATGGAAATGTGACAATACAGCATAGATTTTAGCTTTACGATGTTCCTTATATCGTTAAAAAGGAATATTGTTCTTGTAAAACTTGCCAAATATACTTGATATTATTCCTAATTTGCAGTATACCTAATGTGCATTAGCGTAAGTGCGTCGGAGGCGATAATATGGCTGACAGAACCTCTATACGTTATTGGTAGCCTGGAGAATAAGAGTGTGGATTGGGAGGCAGCCAAGTGGAATATATAAAAGTATCAAAAGCAGCAGAAAAATGGGATTTGTCTGCCCGGCGTGTGCGCATTCTCTGCGCTGAGGGCAAGATTCCCGGAGTGATCCGCAAAGGTAATCTGTATATGATCCCCGCAGGCGCTGAAAAGCCCCGTGACGGTCGTTTCAAAGCACCTAGTGTTTTCGAAGAAATCCAGCGCAAGAAAGAATTGCTTTCCTCCTTGCGGCCGCTGACCCAGGGAGAGGTCCAACGGCTGCTTGAGGAATTCATGGTGGAATTTACCTATAACTCCAATGCCATTGAAGGTAATACGCTGACTTTGAAGGAAACAGTAATGGCCCTTGAGGGCATGACGATCGATCAAAAGCCGCTCAAGGATTACATGGAGGCTATTGGCCACCGAGATGCGTTTCTGTTTATGCTGGATATCGCGTCGAAAGAAATTCCTCTGTCAGAAAGCGTCATCAAACAGATTCACTCCCTCGTTCTGATTGACCGTCCAGAAGATAGAGGCACGTTCCGCCGGATTCCTGTCCGCATCATGGGCGCATGCACTGAACCGGTGCAGCCGTATCTGATTGAGCCTAAAATCACAGACCTTCTGGCAACGAATGAAGAGCGCAAATCAAAAATGGGAACAATCCAGCGTATTGCCCGATTCCATCTTGAGTTTGAGGGCATTCACCCGTTCATCGACGGCAACGGCAGAACAGGCCGCTTGATTCTCAATCTCGACCTGATCCGAAACGGCTACCCGCCCATCAACATCAAGTTCGCCGACCGCAAAAAGTATTACGACGCATTTGATGAATACTATAGCAGCGGTGATGCTAATAAAATGACTGAGCTTATCGCCGGGTATGTCAATGAGGGTTTGGAGGAGTATATAACTGTATTGAATGGGAATGCACGTTGACAACTTTTTCAAGGATCAAGTATTGTGGCTCAACAAGGTCATGTCCCCGCAAAGTCATGTCCCCGCAAAGCAAGATGGAGCAGTCTTTAAAAGAGAACTGCTCCATCTTCGTACTTAGTTTTCGGTTAGGAGAAATGCCATATACAGTGGTAAAGTCAGTATCTGCGCGGACCGTCCAACATTATAGTCACCAAGTTTAATCAAATGATTCACATGATATTTTTCAGGATGCTGCAAAATTGTCCTGGCACTCTTGGTATTGCCGGAGACCGCTTTAACTTCAACCAATGTGCATTCTCCCATGTAACGCAGCACAAAATCAACTTCAAGTCCGGAGTCTTTGCGGAAGTAGTAAAGCTTGCGCCCCATTTTAGAAAAGATATCTGCAATCAATCCCTCAAATATTGCACCCTTATATCCAAAGAGATTACCTTGCAAAATATCATACTGAGTACCGTCTTCAAGCATGGCAACAAATAGTCCAATATCACGCATATATACCTTAAAGATATCCTGTTCTGCATTTCCGTCCAATGGTAGTTCTGTAATATAGAGATTATAACAACGAGAAATAATTCCGGCATCCTCGATCCATTGCAGGCTTCCTGCAGATTTTGATGCGGTCGCACCTTTCTTAACTACAGAGTATTGGAACTTTTTGTTTTCCTTGCTCAGTTGTTTTGGAATAGACTGGAAGCATTCCTTGATAACAGGCTTATCCTTCTTTTCAGCGTATTTCACCATATCGTCTTCATAGGACCGCAGTATATCCCGTTGAATCTGTAAAACTTCATCCATGCGTTTGGAATTGATAAAGGTCTGTACTGCATCGGGCATTCCGCCAACGACCACATACTGCAGCAATAATTCACGTAGTCTCTGATGCAAGGCATCCGGCACAGGAGTCCCGTCAAGCAGATGCTTTCTAAGCAGCGTAATGATCTGTGTCGAAATACCATTTGCCCACAGGAACTCCTCGAAGTCTAGGGGAGTCATATCAACCACAGTCTCATATCCTACGGGAATAGACTTAGGCTCCTTATCACCATATCCTTTTACTCCCAACAAAGAGCCGGTGCCAATCACATCATAGCGACCATCCAGCTTAAAGAATTTCAGCGCTGTTCTTGCGTCGGGACAATCCTGAATCTCATCAAGAACAAGAATAGTTTTACCGGGTTCGAAAATTGCACCTCGCCCCATCAGCGCAGAAAGCATCATTGTAATATGGTCAACTTCCAAAGAGCCTGAAAATACAGACGCATACTGCGGATTTTCGAAGAAGTTCAGATAGACAACATGGTCATAATTCTTCTTTGCGAAATCTACAACAGAGTAGGTCTTGCCGCACTGTCTACATCCTTTTATTATCAATGGTTTATGGCTTGGCGTGTTCTTCCAGTCCACTAAAGTCTGTTCGATTTTCCGTTGTAACATAATAACGCCTCCTATCGGTTCAGTGTTAGAATATCCGATACTTACAACTTTTTCAAGGGAGTTTTATTGAAATCTGCAACTTTTTCAAGGGACTTTTGACAATAAGCTATATTTTTCCTCAGTACTTATTGCCGGAGAAGGAACACTTATACAGTATATGCAATGAATGACTTTCGAAAACGTAAAATTATTGCTTTTTCGAAAGCGACATAGGTTTCGTGGGGCAATTCTCATAGTTGCCCCGCAAATATTTCATAAGCCCTGGCATATATCATCGCTGACAGTTCCTGTTTT
The DNA here is from genome assembly GCA_964500525.1 of uncultured Clostridia bacterium. Classification (GTDB taxonomy): domain Bacteria; phylum Bacillota; class Clostridia; order RGIG7378; family RGIG7378; genus RGIG7378. The sequence continues at coordinate 4,508 of CAZCOE010000100.1, forward strand.
GTGTCTAAGGACACATATGAAAAATCCGAAAGCCGAGGCTTTCGGATAATTGGCGGAGACGGTGGGATTCGAACCCACGAGCCCCGTAGGGCTAACGCATTTCGAGTGCGCCCCGTTATGACCGCTTCGATACGTCTCCAATTTTGCTCCGGTAATTATAGCACAGAGGCCCTATACCGTAAAGGCGATTTACTGCTCCCGGGCCGAAATGTCCCTTAGATTAGCCGGCAGAAAGTATTCCCGATTTCGAATAAATCCATTAAAATGTACCTTAGCTAAGGAGAACCAAAATGGAAAACCACAGATTAATTGAAAACATGATCCACTGGGCCCAGGACAAGATAGGATGCAGAGAGTACGCCGGATGGTGCCTGTCCTTTATTGAAGACGCCCTGGAAATCAGCAATGACATAGAGATATTTGGAGGAGACTGCGCCCGGGAATCCTATGAGATGTACCGGGATTCCGCCAGGACAGGCCTGCCTGAGAGAGGCGCCTTTGTATTCTACGACTGTGTGTGCCCATCAGAACAGGGCCCGGTTAATTGGGGACATTGTGGAATCTGCCTGGGAGATGGCAAAATCATTCATGCCTGGGATGTGGTGAGAATAGATGACTATCTGGATATTGAGAAGCTGACAGCACTGTCGGGGGACCACCCTAAGTATCTGGGGTGGGTGCCCATCCAAAGAGTTATGGCACAAGAGGATTCATAGCGTATTTGTCTCTAATCTGGGGTCAGGACAGGTGATCTGTCCATTTTCCTGAACATCCTGATGATTATTACTATGGCCAGAATTGACAATATAACCTCTGCAACAGTCTGGGCATAGGCTAATCCATACAGTGGGAAAAGCGTGTTCAGAATAATCAGCGCCGGGATTTCCAGAACCACTTTGCGCATTATTGCAAACACCAGGGAATGACCGCCTTTCCCTATGGCCTGGAATACACCCACCACCAGGAAATCCATTGCCAGGAAAGGGGTTGCCAGACACAGTCCCCGGAGGAAACGGGTGCCATAGGCCACCACGGCGTCATTGTCTATAAATGCCCGGATAATGTTTCCGGAGAAAATGCAGCACAGTACAACAGATATGGACAGGAACATAGTAGTCATGACAGCTGTAGTCCTGAAACCGTCCTTCATACGCCTGTGATTGCCGCTGGCGTAGTTGTAGCTGATCAGCGGCATGATTCCCTGGGCAAGGCCCAGTGCCACATACATGGGGATCATGTTGATCTTCTGTGAGATGCCCATGGCCGCTATGGCGTCGGGACCGTATGCGGAAGTGAAGTTGTTCAGCACAGTCATTCCGGTAACGTTAAGCAGATTCTGCACAGAGGCAGGGAAGCCTACCCCAAATACGCCCTTGACAATGTGAGGCTTGAAGCCGAACATGCGGGGATTAATGCACACCCATGTGGACTTGCGGCGCACATAAATCAATATCAGGAAGTAGGTGCAGGACACAGTGTTGGATATCATTGTGGCCAGACCGGCACCTGCAGACCCCATATTGAGGCCCCAGGGCATGATAAATATGGGATCCAATACGATGTTGAGCAGGCATCCGGTAATGGTGCCAATGCCTGCATGCATTGAGCTTCCCTCGGAGCGCACCAGGTTAGCCATAACCACGTTGAGAATGGATGGAACGGCTCCAAATGAGGTAGTCCAGATCAGATAAGCTCTGGTGGGTTCAATTGTGCTTGGGTCGGCACCCAGCAGGCTCAGCAGGGGATTCATAAAGACTGTGCAGCCAATTGCCAGCATCAGGCCTGAAAACACAGCGCCATAGAAGCTGAATGCGGAACTCCTGGACACAGTATCAAAATCCTTGCGCCCCATGGCACGACTCATCATGCTGGCTCCGCCGGTTCCAAACAGATTGTTCACCGCATTGAAGGCAAGCAAAACCGGTGCAGCCAAGGTAACCGCAGAATTCTGAATCGGGTCGTTGAGCATACCCACAAAATATGTATCTGCCAGGTTGTAGAGAATCATTACCAGACAGCTGATAATTGTGGGAACTGTCAGTTTGGCAATGGCCCTCATCAAGGGCATCCGCTCGAACAACTCCACCTTGGAATTATTATCCACCTTGTTTCACTCCTTGAATATCTAAAAACATACTCAGTTGATTATACTCTATAGAATCAATAATGTCCCCAAGAAAATACCGCAGCACGAATACGCGATGCGGTATGTCTGTCATTCAGTATATTGCCTGTGGGAATCCTTATGCCTCGTCACAGTCCCTGAAGAGCAGACTGATTGTATAGAGACCAAACAATCCGACGATGGTATATATAATCCTGGCAGCGATGGTTGTTGAATCGCCGCAGATAGCTGCTACAAAATCGTACTTGAACAGACCAACAAGCAGCCAGTTAATTGCACCTATGATTACTATAATCAAGGCAACTCTGTCAAACCAATTTCTCCTCATATTGATCCTTTCTCTTGGGATATTTTAGATTAGTCTACCCAAAACAGTGGATGATACACATGGAGAAATATACAGGAAATCACAGTTTTTTTCTGATCTTTGCGGCGTTTTTGTTTATAAACAGTACGACGGTTACAAAAAAGGCCATGCCCACTGCTGAAATAATTACGATGCCGACCCAATTGCTCTCAGTGTTGGGGCTATCCGCAGTAATCGAAGTGGGAGAGGCGTCAACCTGCTGTGAGCTGCCTTCACCACCACCGGATGGAACAGCAGTGGGTGCAGGAGTAGCCACAGGAGCATCGGTTCCGGCAATCAGTGAAACGGTGCCTATAGGAGTATCGGAATTGTTGTAGTAGAACTGGACCTGTCCAATATGATCCCCGGCGGACACAGGCGCAGTGACCGTCTCCGGAATCACGTACTTGGCAGTAACCAGCTCGCTGTTGAACTTAGATGCCAGGATGGAAACATCTGCCTCCTTCTCGTAGACAAGTGCCAGCTGATCCACAGATGAGCCCTGTACATCTACTGTTCCATAGTATTCACCGGAGGAGCACAATGTATAAGTGCAGGCGTTTTTGTGGATGAAGTTTAACAGCTTATAGGAATAGTTGGCAGCTACCTTGGAGGAATAGGAGCGCAGGACAACCGTAATTATCTCCCGGCCCTCTGTGCTGGTGGATGTTGTAATGAGACAGCAGCCTGCAGGGTCGGTGTAGCCGGTCTTGAGGCCGGTTATTTTGTAGGAATAGGATGCGCCGTCCCGGGTATATGTGGTGTCGTAGTAGTTGCCATAATGTGCCTGGTTTACCAGGCGGTTGGTTGAGTTGTAGTAGACAGGATCACCTCCGTCTCCATAGTCTATGGAAACTCCGCTCTTGGAGGCAATTTCCGCAATGGTGGGATACTCAAGGGAAGCCCTGGCAATCTTAGCCAAGTCCAGAATAGTCGTGTAGTGGTTGGCGTCATGCATGCCGCAGGGATTGACAAAGTGAGTTCCCGTAAGGCCCAGACTGTCAGCCTTGGCATTCATCATGTCGATAAAGTCGCTGATGGTGCCTCCGATATTCTCTGCGATGGCGTAGGCTGTCTCGTTGGCAGAGAAGACCATCATCAGGTTCAGCAGCTGACCATAGTCCAGCTGCATGCCGGCCTTGAGACGCCCGGTGTTCTGTCCGTCAGGGCCTATGCCATTAATGGCAGCCTGAGATATGGTGAATTGCCTGTCAAAATCTGTGGAATGTTCCAGAGCAACTATTGCAGTCATGACCTTGGTAAGGGAAGCAGGATAGACCTTGTCATTGTCGTTGCCGGAAGAGCAGATAATATGTCCGGTTTCAGCATCCATAACGAGATATATCATTTGAGATTCAGGTACGGCAGGTATGCTGTCTGCAAGTCCGGAGACAGGGGCCCCAATAACAAGTAATGCAATAATTAATGACAAAAAAAATGATACTATGCGCCTATTCTTCATATAAACCTCTATTTTTGCTGTCATCAAGATAATAAATCATGTGTTATGGATAGTCAATTACGTGTTATTCTATGCAAATAAATTCGGAAATAGAGTCAAACTTTGCCTGACCTATGCCATTTACGTTCATAATGTCCTCTATGGTGGTAAATGGCTGCTTTTCCCGATACTTAATTATGGCAGCAGCTGTTGCAGGCCCTATGCCGGGCAGTGTACACAGCATTTCCTCGCTGGCGGTATTGATATTGACTTTCTCCACATCATCTGTGGTATCGCCGGGATATAGAACACTGCCTGACACAATGCCACTGTCAGCTGCGCCTCCCGGGCTTACATTTATCATGCAATTCTCAGTCAATGTGTATACCAGGTTCACGGAGCTGATGTCTGCATCGGGCAAGAAGCCTCCGCAGGCCCGGATTACATATTCAACCATTGAGCCGTATGGCACCTGGTATACACCGGGAGTAACCACCTGGCCCACAATGTAGACATATATATCATTCTCGGGCTGTTCCGCTGATGGGGTGGGCAGGGGAGAGATTGTGGCACTCACCAAGGGATCCGGGAGCTGCGGCCTGGCTGATGGAATAATCAGCGAGCATATAATCAGAATCCCCAGAATCAGAGCACCGTAAACTACTCCATATGCCTTGTCGCTGAGCCTGCGGTTAAAAATATCCATGTGCATTTTACCACCTCCCATGTGAAGTGAGGTAAACCTAACTCATATGGGGTTATTTGTCAAAAAGCATAAAAAAACCTGTCTAACCCCATTGAAATCTGTACTTTCTAATCGGTTGGTTTGTATTTACTTTCCACGATTCCACCTCTATAATAAATCTGTATGACTATGTGAGGGGGAACATATGCCTGAGATAATTGATGTTGTCAGCATGCCGGTTTTTTTAAGGTATATATTCTCTTACTTTGCCAATTTCAATTTCTGGGATTTTATCCGGGTTATGGTGGATCTTGGCATAGTCACCTTTGTCTTCTATGAGCTGATTAAGATATGCAAGGACACCAGAGCCTGGCAGCTCATCAAGGGTATTATCTTCATGCTCTTGTTTTCCTACGTGTGCGACCTGCTTTCACTGAACACAATTGCATATATTCTCAATTACATCATTGGATTCCTGGGCATAGCCCTGGTTATCATATTCTCTCCTGAGATCCGTAAAATGCTGGAACAGCTGGGCCGCAGTAAATTGGGCCTGTCCCTGCTGCTCAACCCGGATCAGAAGTCCGACATTCGCATTGTCACCAAGCTGATGATAGATAATGTGGTGGCTGCCGCCCAGAATATGTCTCTCTCCAGGACAGGCGCTCTCATGGTCATTGAGCGGGCCACCAAGGTGGGAGAATACATCAACACCGGCACCAGGATTGACTCCGAGGTCTCAGCCTCACTATTGATCAATATTTTCGTTCCCAATACCCCCCTTCACGATGGCGCTGTCATTATCCGCAACAACAGAATTGTTGCCGCCGCCTGCGTTCTGCCCCTTACAGACAGGCAGAATATCGACTCGGATCTTGGCACCAGGCATAGGGCAGCCATTGGCATTACAGACGTATCCGATGCAGTGGTGGTTGTGGTTTCCGAGGAGACAGGTCAGATTTCACTTTGCGAAAATGGCAAGATTACCCGCAACCTTACCAGAGAGGCCTTGAGAGAGAGCCTGGATAATGTGCTTATTCCCTCTGAGACCAAGTCTCCGGCTCGTATAATTTTCCCGAGAAAGGACCGCAAAAAATGAAAAAACTAGCAGGATTCCTTTCATTGGAAAACAGAACATTGGTTATTATTCTCTCTGTATTGGCAGCAGTATCCATTTGCTTCCTGGCAGATCCTATTGTGGAGGCCACATTTACTGTGGACCTGCAATATGTCAATGAGGAGTCCCTTTCCGACATGAAGCTGGCTCTTACGGAAACATCTTCCTATACCAGAGCTGTCTCTGTCACTATTGTAGGCCGCCGCTCCAGGTTAGAGAGCATTACACCTGCAGATTTCTCTGCCGTTGCTGACTTTTCAAACACCAAATCCGATGGTGCCATTACTGTTAACAAACCGGAGGTTACATCTTCCGGTCACATCTATGTGATGTCCTATACCCCTGAGGTTGTATACCGCAATGTTGTCTCTACAGACAACCCTGCCGAGAAGACATACAATATCGTCACCCACATTCAGTCCAATATTATCGATGAATATGAATTGATTCACTATTCTATGTCTGACAACACCATTTCCACCCAGGCTATCCATGCCGAGCTGGAGAAGAGGGGCGGCCTTACCACAGAGCAGACCAATACTTTGATTAACGCTATTTCCAAGGTGGAGGCCAACATCCAGGTTACAGACCGCATCGAACCCTACACGGATTCTGTTGCTCTTACATTCCTGGACAAGGATGGCAATGAGATTACTGAGTTGTCAGATGTGTGTTACAAGAATGTGGACGTGATAATCGGCAAGAGACTATCTGTAGAGCTCCAGTTTTCAGGTCATCTGGAGGAGGGATACTATATCGAATCTGCCACAGCATCTCCCTTGGCAGTGTCTCTATACTCTCTGACCAACCCGGGATACCTGGCCACATTGGATTCGGTTGTGGTTACAGAGGTAGTACAGCTGGAGGGCAAGAACAGCACATTCACCACAGAGGTTTCTCTTATCCTGCCCGACGAGGTCAGCGTATTTGGAAATGACAGCAAGACTGTCAATGCGATTATCAAAATAGGGAAGTACGAATCTATGAACATAGGTCTGGACACAGGTTCCGACAATATTTCCTTTGACAATGCCAACTCCGACTATAAATACAGCATTACTGACAAAGCATCATTGGTTCTCTATGGATCTGAAAATAACCTGTCCAATGTCTCCCATTCCAAGCTGCGATTCCATGTGGATGTGAGCGGACTGGCTCCGGGGAACCATGAATGCCCGGTAACAGTAACCGGTTTGCCTGAGGGAGTTATCCTGGCAGGTAATCCCACAATAAACGTTACTGTTGGGAGGTAATATGGTTTCTCTGATTCTTAAGGCACTGTTTTGCTTCCTGTTTGGAGCAGTTATCAGGGTTATTTTGAGGAGTAAATGGTATGGCCCCGGCATGGTGGTTGTTATTACGGTAATAGCCGCTGCCATTTCCGGCACCACTATCCTATGGATTCAGGCTGCAGCTTGCTCAGCCACATCCATTGTGGGTTCCTTATTAGGTGTACGTTTAGCCAAATTATTTAAGGTGAATCTGTCATCCACGGATGATACAGACACAGAGGATGATTCGGCAAAATAATAATTTATATAGGAGAAAAAATATGTCGGAAGAGATTATTTCCCAGACCATCAATCGCGACAGAAGAAATGTTATGGACGTGCCGATTCCCATTGGCCCCATCGGCATTATTCCCCTGGTAGGCAGTGAGGAAATGGCGGAGATGATTGACAAGTGGCTGGTTCAGAGGAGACTTGAAGAGGCTGAGAAGCATGTCCTGCCTGTGGAGCTTAACGGTTATCTGATGGATAGCTATATTATCAAGCCTAAGTGCATCCGTTTCCAAAACGGAGAGGCTAAGGTTGTATTGGATCACACAGTTCGCGGATACGACGTGTTCATCCTGGCAGATGTATGCAACTACAGTATCAAGTATAAGATTTTCAACACTGAGAACAGCATGAGTCCCGACGATCACTTCCAGAATATCAAGAGGGTTATTTCTGCAATCGCCGGCAAGGCCAAGCGCATCAACGTAATCATGCCCTTCCTGTACAGCTCCAGACAGCACAGGAGAACAGGCCGTGAGTCCATGGACTGCGCATTGGCACTTCAGGAGCTGAAGAACCTGGGAGTGGATGAGATCCTTACCTTTGATGCCCACGATCCCAGAGTTCAGAACGCCATACCTCTTACAGGATTTGAGAACCTGCAGCCCCAATATCAGTTCATCAAGGCTTTGGTTCAGAATGCCGACAACCTGGTTATCGACAAGAGCAGGATGATGGTTGTCAGCCCGGACGAGGGCGCCATGTCCCGCAATTTGTACTATGCACAGATCTTTGGCCTGAACCTGGGCATGTATTACAAGCGCAGAGACTTGTCCAAGGTGGTGGATGGCAAGAACCAGATAGTCAGCCACGATTTCCTGTCGGATCAGAGCGTGGATGGCATGGATATCCTGATCGTAGACGATATGATTGCTTCCGGCCAGTCCGCATTGGATATAGCCAAGGACCTTAAGAAGAGGGGATGCAGAGACGTGTATATTTTCGCAACCTTTGGACTTTTCACCAAGGGTACAGCTCCCTTTGATGAGGCCTACAAGAATGGCTATATCAAGCATGTGTATTGCACAAACCTTACATACAGGACTCCCGAGGTTCTCAAGAGCCCCTGGTACAGAGATGTGGACCTGTCCAAGTTTACGGCGTACCTGATCGACACCCTGAATATTGACAAGTCAATCAGCGAGCTCATGTCACCTACAGACAAGATCAACGCATATATCCGCCGCAAGAAGTTGATTCCTGAGGATCCTCAGATGTCACTCTCATTAAATTAATCCAATAGATTTTATCCGGAGCCGAGTATATCGGCTCTTTTTTTATGGGCCGCGAATCTGAATAAATAACAGGAAATATGGAAAAATTTCAACTAAATAACGATACGGCGTAAAAATGGGAAAATCTGCAAACAGACTGAATATCAAGGCGATCAGACAGGTGGCGATGGGAAGCAGAATGGACTACTCTCAGAGCAACTACGATGCATATATATGGATCTCGGATAACATCGAATTCCTGCTGAATATATATAGATGCATCCGGCATATCAAAGACAGAATTCCCCCATCTATTGTTCAAATCTGCAATACGTATCTGGAAGACAACGAGTATTGCTGCAAACTATCTGAATTCAGAGGGTGGCTGTACGATTGCTCTTCGAAAATCAGGGAGTGCCACATTCCATATATCAAAAATGGACTGCTGCTGTGCCTGCTTACCAGGCTGTCCCGGGAAGCCGAGAGGATGGTGACAGGCGAGGATGCAGAAGTCCGGATGGTGGCAAATTGCATCCAATCCGCCAAGGACGCAGACTACGCAGAGGAGGCAGAATTAGGTGAATCCGCAAGCAGGATAGAGCACCTGTTTGTCAGCAGATTTGGATCTGTCTACTCAATGCAGTCTCCGGAAACCAGACAATATATCAGGAGAAAAATATATAAAAAGGCTGCCGGCCTGGGCATGGATGAATACGAATATGCAGAGAAATACTTGTCTCAATGTGATGATGAGCTGCCGGGCAGAGAGTTTTTCGGCAGAGGTTTGTCATGCAAATGGATTTATCCGGCTCTGTTTGTGGCAGCTGCAATTATTGCAGGGACCTGTATAACTATCGGCATGTTCAGATATGCCTGGTTTGCAGGCCTTGCAGCAATACCTCTTATACCGCTGTTCATATCCCTATCCATGGAATTGCTGGACAGAGTCCTCACATTGTCTGCAGGTCAATATCACTATGCCAGATTGGACTATTGCCGTGGGATTCCGGAGGAGTCAAGGACTATGGCGGTAATTCCTGCTCTGGTGTTTACTACAGGAGACATTGACAGGGTAGGCAGGCAAATAGAACTGTGCAGAGCCGCAAATAATACGCCAAATCTGGACTTCGCCATGGTGTTGGACTGCCTCAGCACCGATTCCGGGGAGCGTGAAGAGCTGTTTTCAAAGGCCAAGGAAGTGGTGGTGGAGCTGAACAACAAATACGCCGGTGGAGGGAAGCCTGTGTTTTGCGCATTGATGCGCAGGAACCCTGTGGAGAGAAAGCGGGGAGCTCTCCTGGACTTATGCAAGCTGCTCCGGGGTGAATCCGGCGTGGATTTCATGAGTTGGGGCTATGTGGAGCAGGAATACACCTACATCTGCGTTATTGACGAAGACGCCAATACAGATCCGGAATCCATCAAAAGCCTGGTTGCCTGTGCAGATCACCCATTTAACAGACCGGTGCTGTCCCGGGATAAATATCCCCGGGTTGTTTCCGGCTACGGAATTGTATCTCCCACCATATCGCCCACCCGCAGGAGCTGTACTGTATCCGGGTATGCATCTCTGATGTACGGAAGCCTGGGGTTCGCCGATTTGTATGCATCCAATGTGGGCTCTCCGGACAGTCTCCTGTTCGGGAACGGGATATTTACCGGGAAGGGCTTAATCCATGTAGGAACATATCTGGCTTGTACTGAGGACGCATTGCCCAATGGACGGATATTGAGTCACGATCAGCTGGAGGGAGCAATAATGAGAACAGCTGTGCTGGGGGATGTGCATTTCAGAGACAACTGCCCATCCACAATCCTGTCGGATTTTGCACGAAAGCACAGATGGACCAGGGGAGATTGGCAATTGATGCCATGGCTGTTTCCAAGAGTACCAACCAAAGACGGATCCAAGGCTCCGAATCCTGCCAGCCTCCAGGGCAGATACAGAATGTTCTCAAACATGATGTACGAGCTAAGAGGCACATTGCTGATTGGATTGCTGATCGGAGGCCTGTCCGCTGTGCACCATAGATGGTACCTGTTTTTAGCACTGTTTCTGGGTGTGAGCTATATAGATACCATTGCAATGGTGCTCCGTTTCAGCTGGTGGCGCAGTCTGATAACAGACACATGGAGAATTGTTTCCTCCGGTGCGGTCAGATTGCTGCCTCAGCCCCTGTGGGACCTGATGACAAGCCTGGCAGCAGACACATACAAGCTCCTGATGGCTCCCTTCAGGTCATATATCCTGTCTGATGGGATTCTTCGCAGCCTATGGAGGATGATAGTTTCCCACAAGAAATTAATGGAGTGGAAAACATCCACAGCTTCCGCCAAGGCGGATTACAGGTCTTTGATAGTGGCCCAGGGAAGTACCTCCCTGATATGTGCCATATCTGCATTAGTATTCCCTATGGGCGCTGCTGAGAGGACAATCCTCCTTATATTCGCGGCTCTTTTCCTGCTGGGGATTCCATTGGCTGTCATTATGGACAGGGACAGGAGCAATATTGAGACTACACACAGGGAAAGGGAGTTTCCGGAGGAACTGGCCGGGAGAATCTGGGCATATTTCGAATTCGCTGTTTCCTCCAAGACAAACTGGATACCTCCGGATAACATACAGACAGGCCATTTTCGCCGGGTCATCTACATTACTTCACCCACCAATATAGGTATGTACCTGCTATCCACAATCAGCGCATACTATTTGCATTTTATACAGCTGGAGGACTGTATCCGGCGAATCGAAAGGGCTGTAAACACTCTGGAGGCAATGCCAAAGTGGAGAGGCCATATCTACAATTGGGTGGATTGTCTCACTCTGGAGGTGGCGGAACCCAAATATGTATCCACAGTAGACAGCGGAAACCTATGCTGCTGTCTGATTACAATTCAGGGATTTCTCAAAAGCGAGGGGAATGGCCCCAGGAAATACGACAGCCTCATAGGCAGAATTGACACATTGGTATCTCAAATGGATTTTGAACCACTGTACAACAGGGACAAGTCACTGCTCTCCATTGGATATTCAATTGCAAAGCAAAAACAGGATGGCTCATGTTACGATCTGGAGGCATCAGAGGCCATGATGACCGTATATATGTGCTGCGCAAAAAAGAAAATGCCTCTTAAATTATGGAAATCCCTGAGCCGCAGGATGATCTTTGCCTATGGCTGCAGCGGCCCGGTGTCCTGGTCAGGCACTATGTTTGAGTACCTGATGCCCTTTATATTGCTTCCCGCCCTGGACGATACCTTTGTTATGAACCAGATAGACTTTGCAGTGAGGACTCAGATTGCCCATGGCGTCAGGTATAAAATACCCTGGGGAATGTCGGAATGCGGGTATTACGCCTACGACAAACAGGGCCGCTATTCGTATAAGGCTATCGGTCTGAAGGCCGCCGCTCTGAACAGCCAGGTGAGAAATGAAAAAGTGATAGCGCCCTATGCATCCATTATGGCATTGCCCTATTATCCCCAGGAAGTAAACAGGAACCTGCAGCGGCTGAAGGACCGGGGGATGTATGGCAAGTGGGGATTCTACGAGGCGCTGGATATGGAGACAGGGAACCAAGGTATAGTTGAGATGTATATGTCCCATCACCAGGGCATGTGCCTGGCGTCCATTGCCAACTACCTATGTGGAAACCAACTTGTGAAATGCATGTGTTGGGATCCGGACATTGCCGCATATGTCAGCCTGCTGGAATACAGAACCCCGGGGGCGCCGGAATCCGGCATTATGGAGTATAAGACCACTGCTCCTCATGAAATCAAAACCAACTATGAAACCTGGAAGCCAAAATGCCCAGCAAATGGAGCTGTGCACAGCAATATATTGACCTCCGGAACCCACAGCCTGATAACCAAAGGGGATGGAAGCATATCCTTGATGGCCAAGGAGGTAGTCTTTGGCAAAAGCGGTTGTGACCGGGGGGATATGTACTTGACCCTTAACGGCAAAAGGCCCCTTGTGACCAAATGTGAATTTGGAGAAACCCGTTCTGTCCTGGATATGACTCTGGCAGGAGTTTCTGTAAGGATGAGTGCTGCAGTTGCAGGGAACAATGCAGAAATACTGTATGAGATAACATCCGGGAAATCCCCGGGCAGGGTGTGTGCCCAGATGTGTATCAGGCCTATTGTGGACAGGTATTTGAATTACAAAGCCCATCCTGCCTTTTCATTAATGTTTGTCAGTGCCCATCACAGGGCCGGTGAGGGCAAGGCCATAATCAGGAGAAAGAACAGGGAGGACAGCCCCCATTATGCAGGGCTGATCCGGGTATGGGATTCCAAGGGCGCAGTGCGGATAGATGTGGAAGATGAGCTGTACGGCCGTGTAACTATAACTGAGGATGTATATCTGGCAAGGGAAGAGAGAGTCTACCTGAAGGTTGTAATAGGACTGGTTCCGGACACAAGCAGTGACATAAACCATCCTATAGCGGGCAACAGCCGGCTGCAGCTGGCTGACAGCGTCAATATTGCAGAAAAGATGCATCTGGACAACAGGACCGCATTGATGTGCCGCATGGCTGTGGGACGGATTTTCTCCGGCTCACACCTGCTGAGCAAATGGTCAGGCAGCAGCCCGGGAAGTATTGGCAATATATGGCAATATGGTGTATCAGGGGATCTGCCAATTATCCTGATAAGATGCCGGGATGTCAGTCAATATGTGGTTTTTGGAATTCAGCTTGCTATGTATGCCAGGGGCAAGGGTGTGCCGGTGGATCTGGTAATAGTCGTGGACGAAGAGAATCAATACAGCAACAAGACCTATAGGGCCATAGGGCTGGAAATCGCAGACAGAATAGGCAGCAGATCCGATTCCCAAAGGGGGAGAGAATTCATTATCGACTCTGCAAAATTGGGGGATAACTACAATTCCTTTTCATTTATTTCCTCAGTGGAGCTGAGAAATAATCAGGATATGGAGGACATTATTCCAACAATCGAAGGGTTGGAGCCGGGCAGCAAACAGTACACTCCCTCTGATCTGGCAGGAAAAACTATACCGCTGTACGAATCTACGGTTCAAGGAAACAGCTTTGGAGGATATCTGGGCAATGATGGCAGCAGGTATTGCGTAATAAGCAGGGGCAGGCCGGAACACAACCCTTGGTGCAATTGCATCTCGGGAGAGAATTGCGGCATTGTCACCTGCGACAGGAATCTGGGATACTTCTGGTACAGGAACAGCCGGGATTTCAGAATAACTCACCTGTTAAACGAACCGGGTGCAGAGGACAGCTCAGAGAAGCTGTGGATAACAGATAGGGATAGGAAAACCTATGTGGATTGCTGCCCCGGTGAGAATCCATCCGGGACATATTATACAGTTCACGGCATGGATTTTACTTCCTATATTACTGCAAATGATGTGTTTGAGTCCCAGCTCCAGGTCCGGCTCATGGATAAATACTGTGCGAAAGTCAACAGGCTGACCATAACAAACACAGGGGAAGGTAGATGCAGATTCGGCATACGGTACCGGGTTTCACCGGCCCTATGCGGAGCAGGGCAAAGGCAGCCTCGACTCATAATCATTAAGCAGGACAATTTTTGCCTGATAAACGCTCCCATGAGCCACAACGATTCGGATGTGTGGGTCTCCATAGGAACCGATGGAGATGGGGTTTTGAGCCTGTCAAAGGGTGTTCCTGTGTTCAATGTGCAATTGAATCCGGATGGGGGCCATGATGCGACAGTTAAGTTTGCAATAGCCTGCGGTATTGGCCCTGGGGAGGCTGCAGAAAACCTGCAGAAAGCTCTCCGGGAAGGTGCATATGCACCGATCCCGGAGTCCAGGGAAAACCGGCCCAGGATAGACACGCCCTGGAAACATATGGACAGGCTGGCAAACTATTGGCTGCTCCACCAGGTCCGGGATTCAAGGCTCCTGGGAAGGACAGGATGGTATCAATCCGGAGGAGCAATAGGATACAGGGACAGACTCCAGGACAGCCTGGCATATATGTATGTGGACAGCAGCCTTACCCGCAAAGTCATTCTGGAGCATGCCTCCAGGCAGTTCAGGCAGGGGGATGTGCAGCATTGGTGGAACCCGGATACGGGAGCAGGAATCAGGACCAATATCAGCGACGACATGTTGTTCCTGCCCTACGTTACGGCGGAATATGTGCGCTTTACCGGGGATACTCACATTCTCCATGAGCAATGCACCTGGCTGGTGGGCAGAGAAACCGACAGTCCGGGAAAGGAGGATTACTACATTCCTGAGATCTCTGAGGACTCAGACACCCTGTACAGCCATTGTCTTGCCGCTATAAACCGAGGATGCAGGTTTGGCAGAAACGGCCTCCCTCTGATTGGCTCGGGAGACTGGAATGATGGAATGAACAGGATCGGCATAGAGGGCAAGGGAGAGAGCGTGTGGCTGGGATGGTTCCTGGCCATGGTGTGCCAAAGCTTTGCGCCCTATTGTGCACACATGGGGGATCAGTCCAACTACGATAGACTCCTTGGCATCAGGGACAGCCTTAAAATCGCCTTGAATACAAACCCATGGAACGGAAGGTGGTATCTCAGGGCAATAAATGACATGGGTGAGCCCATAGGTTCGGCGGAGTCGGAGGAATGCCGCATTGACTCACTGTCCCAGAGCTTCGCAGCCATATCCGGCTTGGGAAATGAGAAGATGACAAGGGAAGCCCTTGAAAATGCCTACAGCATGCTGTTTGACAGGAAAAACGGACTTATCAAGCTGTTGGATCCTCCGTTCAGCGGCTTAACCGATCCGGGATATATTGCTGACTATCCACCGGGAATCAGAGAAAACGGTGGACAGTACACCCATGGCGCCTGCTGGCTGATAATTGCCCATTTTCTGGCCGGAGAAAGGGAAAAGGCCCTGGAGATGCTGTCTGCAATTATGCCCGGGAATCACACATCCTCGGACAAGGATGTATTGCGGTATAAGGTGGAGCCATATGTGGTGGCTGCAGATGTGTATTCCTCGGAGCCTAACCAGGGAATGGGTGGCTGGACCTGGTATACCGGCTCGGCAAGCTGGCTGTACCAGACAATAATCAAGTATATGCTGGGCATAGATATTGCAGGCAATGAGGTCCATCTGGAACCTCGGGTACCGGACAGCTGGTCCCAATACGACGTATCAATGATAATCGCCGGGGCCAGGGTGGATATGCACTTTGTGAGGACAGAGGACAACAGGCGCATTATATGCAACGGCACCCAGGTAGGCACAGACACTCTGCCTGTGAATTGGCGCAGAGGAGACAGAATCCAGGTGGATGTGTTTTATCTATAATGACAAAAAAATCCCCCTGCTATATAATCTAATGGATATATAGAGAAGGGGTACACGTCATTGAGAACAATCACATCTATCAAGGATCCGGGCTTTTCTGCACTGGCCCGTATGGCAAAACAGGGTACCGGCAATGCAGACAGTATAGTTTTGGACAATATTCCGCTGTTGGAGTCGGCAGTCAACGCCGGGGTGGAAATCCTGGGAGTTATGTGGGATGAGCGCTATGCCAATATGGAATATGCATCATCTGTCAACCAAGTGCTGCAGTCCAGAGGTGTAGATGTAATGTGCGGCACTCACCATCTTATCCGCAGGTTGGAGATATCCCAGGCTCAGCCTCAGGTGGTGTTTGCAATCCGGATCGGGGAGCAGGTTATAGGTGCTGACACTCCACTGGCCTCCCTGGGGGACAGGTTTATTACACTGCTGGACGTTAAGGACCCTATGAATGTGGGTACCATAATGAGACATGCAGAGGCCTTTGGCTACAGGGTTATACTTGCGGGAGAGACTGTATCCGGAATATCCAGGCATGTGTTCAGATCCAGCACCGGTTCCGCAATCCGGAAGCCCATATACAGATTCAGGGGAGATGGACAGGACTTCGCCCAATACTGTTCCCGGCAGGAGTACCAATTGATCACAACCTCTGCCCATGCTGATACACCTATCACCGGTCTTGACTGGAGCAGGCACCATATTATCATGGTGGGCAATGAGAGCCACGGTCTGCCTGTGGAGCTCCGGCATAGCTGCAAGTACGATGTGTATATTCCCATGATGCCCGGAGGCGTACACTCCATTAACGTGGCTGCCGCCTCATCCATATCCATGTATTCGGGAATGTTGGCAACAGAGGAGACTCAATTATGAAGAAAACTACGTCTGAGGCCCAGCGTGCCAAGAGACATAAGATTAACGTAATCTACGTATACGTCATTGTTACAATTGCCGTTGTGTTCTTTGCGCTGCTGGTGTCAACCCAGAACTTCTTTAACCCTCTCAATTTCACTTCCGATGAGATCTGCTACCTGGATCGATCTGAGTATCTCAACCCCATGTTGATCAGCGGCAGTAAAGGCAATAATCCTGATAAGACATACGTGTTCCAGAATAAGCCGAACCTGTATGCCATGTTTGTATATATGCAGCAGGCAGAGCTGGTGGAGACAGAGAAGGTATTTGACAGCCAAGAGGATCTGGAATCGGCGCTGAAGGCAGAGACCACTACGGTATTTACGATTTATTCAAAATCCGTTGAAACAGAGCCGGTATTTATCTGCTACTATCTGGGGGAGGGTTCCGAGCATGTTATCGTCCGGGCCATGCCTGAATACCCCTCAGGGGAGCTGAGATTAATGGCCATTCCCCTGTCTGAAAAGCTGACTGAGGTAATGGGCATATTGGACAGGGATTTTCGCAATGGATTGGAGGCTGAACAATGAGTTCATTTTTCGGAAACGGCATGTATGGCAAAGAGGACAGGCAGAAGTTCTCCAAGGAGGGGAAGGTGCTGTTTATAATATTTGTCATTACCATTGTGGTTTTTACCATCATTTTCCTGAAAATGCGCCTGGACGCCGCTGTGTCCGGGGCAGACCTGACAACCCAATGAGTTTAGCGATAATAAAAGGTTTTTTTATTGCAAAAACTATATGGGGTGATATATAATTTGTAAGGTTTTGAAACTTATTTGCTATGAAAGGAGCAACACAATATATGGCTAAGGGTACAATAGCATATACTAAAGAAGTTGAGAACATGTGTGTTGTCGGCAAGGGCGCCTATCACGGACCTGCACCGATACCTCAGGAGGGCGAGTGGACACAGGTAACTAATATTGCCGACGTGTCAGGCTTTACACATGGTGTAGGCTGGTGCGCACCTCAGCAGGGAGCTTGCAAGCTCACACTGAATGTTAAGAACGGCATCATCGAGGAGGCTCTGGTAGAGACTCTGGGATGTTCCGGTATGACCCACTCTGCTGCTATGGCATCCGAGATCCTTCCCGGCAAGACATTGCTGGAGGCTCTGAATACAGACCTTGTATGCGATGCTATCAACACAGCTATGAGAGAGCTCTTCCTCCAGATCGTATACGGACGTTCTCAGTCCGCATTCTCTGAGGGTGGACTCAACGTAGGAGCCGGCCTTGAGGATCTGGGCAAAGGTCTCCGCAGCCAGGTTGGTACAATGTACGGCACCAAGGCAAAGGGTACCAGATACCTGGAAATGACAGAGGGTTATGTAACAAGGATGGCTCTGGACGAGAACGATTACGTTATCGGCTATGAGTTCGTCAGCTTTGGCAAGATGATGGATGCTATCAAGAAGGGCGTAGATGCCAATGAGGCTCTCGCTGCGGCCACCAACCACTATGGTCGTTTTGATGAAGCAACCAAGTATATCGACCCCAGAAAGGAATAAGGAGGCATATTATGGCTTTGTTTGAGAATTACGAGAGAAGAATTGACCAGATTAATGCCTGCCTTGCAAAGAACGGCATTAGCTCCATCGAAGAGGCAAAGGAAATTTGCGCTCAGTATGGACTTGATCCCTATCAGATGACAAAGGCTATCCAGCCTATCTGCTTTGAGAATGCTTGCTGGGCCTATGTTGTAGGCGCTGCTATTGCTCTCAAGAGAGGCGTTAAGTCTGCTGCCGAGGCCGCTGAGGCTATCGGCGAGGGTCTGCAGGCATTCTGCATTCCCGGTTCCGTTGCAGATGACCGCAAAGTTGGTATCGGCCATGGCAACCTGGCTGCCATGCTGCTTCGTGAGGAGACAACCTGCTTCGCTTTCCTGGCAGGTCACGAGTCCTTCGCAGCTGCTGAGGGCGCTATCGGTATTGCCAAGTCTGCCAACAAGGTTCGCAAGACACCCCTTAAGGTTATCCTTAATGGTCTTGGCAAGGACGCAGCTCAGATTATCTCCAGAATCAACGGTTTCACATATGTTCAGACCAAGTTTGACTATTACACCGGCGAGCTGAAGATTGTTAAGGAGATTCCTTACTCCAAGGGCGACAGGGCTAAGGTACGCTGCTTTGGCGCTGATGATGTGCGCGAGGGCGTTGCTATTATGTGGCACGAGGGCGTAGATGCTTCCATTACAGGAAACTCCACCAACCCCACCAGATTCCAGCATCCCGTTGCAGGCACATACAAGAAGGAGTGCGTAGAGAAGGGCAAGAAGTACTTCTCAGTTGCTTCCGGCGGCGGCACAGGCAGAACACTACATCCCGACAACATGGCAGCAGGTCCTGCTTCCTATGGTATGACAGATACAATGGGCAGAATGCACAGTGATGCTCAGTTTGCAGGTTCCTCTTCCGT
>CAZCOE010000101.1:0-3302 GCA_964500525.1 uncultured Clostridia bacterium
AGAGTATAATGTTATCCATAAAGCAATGATTTACCTTTCGTTTTTGTTTTTGGAGCTTACATTATACACGAAAAAGGGGGGTCATTGCTTTTTTATTTGCAAAAAGTGGTGAAACGCTTGAAAATACAAGGTTTTAGAGAAAAATAGGGCTGTAAAACTTTACAGTACCAGCCTCCCAGTGAATAGTGAATAGTGAAGAGTGAAGAGTGAAGAGTTGTGGAGCCTATGCTCCCATGGTCTAATGGCGAAGCGGGGCTTCGCACAGTGAATAGTGTAGAGTGATGAGTGAATAGTTCAGGTGGCTATGCTCCCACGATCGATTATAGAGTTAAGAGGTAGAAGAATGGATTACGAGAATGAGAACCAGATGGTAGAACAGGAGAATGGGGTAAAGCGCTCCGGCAACAAGGGCCGCATCATAATGGTGGTATTGTCCCTATGTGTGGTATTGGCATTGTCCTGCCTGACAACATGGTTTGTCACAGCAACATATTATGAGAATAAATATTCCGGAGAATTCTCCGTGGATGAGCTGTCAAACGTTATCCAGGACCAGGAAGCTCTGGAGAAGTTCCTGGAGGAGTACGCACTGCTTAAGAAAAACTTCTACTTCGGAGCCACAGACGCACAGCTGCTGGAGGGCGCTATGCAGGGCATGGCCTCGGGCCTGGGAGACATATATACCATGTACTATACCGATGAGGAGTACCAGGAGTTCTTCTCCGATATGTCCGGCAGTTATGCGGGCATCGGTGTCTCTGTGACAATGGGATCAGACGAAATATTGACTATTCTCAAGGTGTTCGACGACAGTCCTGCTGAAGCTGCAGGCATGATGAAGGGCGACCAGATCCTCAAGGTAGGAGACCAGGACGTTACTTCCGGATACACATCCAATGAAATTGTTCCGCTGATCAAGGGAGAACCCGGCACTTCTGTAAACATCACTTTCTACCGTCCTTCCACCGAAGAGACATTTGTAAAGGACGTGCTGAGAGCCGAGATCAGCAACTACACAGTCACACACGACATGCTGGATGGCAACATCGGATATATCCAGATTTCATCCTTTGACGCCACCGTGGACAAATTGTTCGAATCAGCCATGGACGAATTGGTTGCTCAGGGAGCCAAGGGTGTCATTATCGACCTGAGGGACAACGGCGGCGGATACCTGTCACAGACGCTGAACATGGCCGACATGCTGGTGCCCAAGAACTCCCTGATGCTGACGCTGAAATATGCTGATGGCACGGCAGACGAATACAAGTCCTGGTCCGCCCCCAAATACACAGACATTGAAA
Organism: uncultured Clostridia bacterium; assembly: GCA_964500525.1. Taxonomy (GTDB): domain Bacteria; phylum Bacillota; class Clostridia; order RGIG7378; family RGIG7378; genus RGIG7378. The sequence continues at coordinate 1,305 of CAZCOE010000101.1, forward strand.
TTGTACTGTTGGTGAATGAATACAGCGCCAGTGCATCTGAGGTGTTCTCCGGCATTCTCAAGGATAACGGCAGGGCAAAGATCGTAGGTGTAACTACATTTGGCAAGGGAATTGTGCAGAATGTATCCAAGTTTGACGACGGCTCTGCAATCAAGATAACCATCGCCAGCTACTTCACACCGGGAGGATATGAGATCCACGGAAACGGCATTGCTCCTGACGTGGAAGAGAAAATCGACCCTAAATACGAACTGTATTCACCCTCAGTTATTCCCGAGGGCTGCGACAATCAGCTGAACAAGGCAGTTGACACCGTAAAGGGCATGATCAATGGCAACTGACAATTATAGAGGATTTGCGTCAATATACGATGCACTGATGTACGATGTGGACTACCGGGGATTGGTGGACTACGTTAACGGACTGGTGCCTGTAGCAGGAGCCAAGGTGCTGGATTTGGGTTGCGGCACCGGCAGCGTTATGGCAATGTTGGCGAGCCGTGGGGCCACAGTGAGCGGCATGGATTTGTCTCCGGAAATGACCGAACTGTCCAGAACCAAGTGCCCAGGAAGCCGGGTGGTAACAGGGGACATGAGGGCTAGGGAGAACTATCTCCAGCTGGCGGTAGATGGCGGCTACGACCTGGTGTTGAGCATGATGGACTGCCTTAACTACCTGCCCAATGAGCAGGACCTGCTGACCACCTTTGAAAATGTCTATGAGGTTCTATCCCCAGGGGGACACCTGCTCTTTGACATGAACACAGAGTACAAGCTGTCCCAGGTGCTGGGGAACAATTTCTACTACGATCTGGGGGACGACGAGTGCTACCTGTGGGAGAACGAATACGACCCAGACAGAAGGGTGTGCCGGTTTGACCTGACGTTTTTCGCCAAGGAGCTGGACGGCAGATACAGACGTATGGACGAGGTGCATAGGGAGTACGCCTATAGTTCGGACAGGGTGGTGGAACTTCTCAGACAGGCGGGGTTTGCCCGGGTAGACACCTATGGGGATCGACAGATGAACGGGCCCCGGGAGCAGGAGGAAAGGGTGTTCTTCCTGGCCGGTAAGTAATGATATTTCAGGAGGATTAACATAGTGAGTATGGAGAATAACCCAAATATGCTGGTGAGAGGAACAGCCGCCAACGGGCAGGTTATGTTTTTCTCTCTGGACTCTACACAGTTGGTTGAGGAGGCCAGGCGCAAGCACAATCTGAGCCCTCTGTCCACAGTTGTATTGGGCAGGCTGTTGACGGCAGCAGCATTGGCAGGCCAGGAGCTCAAAGGGGACACGGACGTGCTGACCATGATTCTCAAGGGCAGCGGCCCGGCAGGCACGGTATTGGTAACGGCTAACTCCAAGTCTCAGGTAAAGGGGTATATCGACAATACAGACCTGGAAACCAGGAGCCGGGAGGATGGACATTTTGATGTAGCCTGGGCAGTGGGACCTGAGAACGGGACCCTGACTGTTATTCGGGACCTGGGTCTGAAGGAACCCTACGTAGGCCGTGTGGAACTGATCTCCGGAGAAATTGCAGAGGATATGGCATATTACTATGCAGTGTCTCAGCAGACTCCATCGGTGGTGTCCTTGGGAGTATTGATCGACACAGACGGCAGCGTCAAGCACGCAGGTGGATTCATGCTGCAGGTACTGCCTGACACACCCGAGGAAACCATATCAGCGTTGGAACAGCTGGTGGGTGGCTTCCCGTCGGTAACGTTTCTGCTGGAGCAGGGCTTTACCGCAGCGGAACTCATGGACCTGTTGCTGAACAGGCTGGGATTTGAGATAACCACACAGACAGCTGCAGAGTACCATTGCGATTGCTCCAGGGAACGCATGGAGCGCAAGCTTATGTCCATAGGCAAGGCAGACCTGCAGAGCATCCTGGAGGATGATCAGGAGCAGGTGGAACTGGTGTGCAATTTCTGCAATACGGCGTATAGCTTTACCAAGGACGATGTCAGAAGGATGCTGGCATCCCAG
>CAZCOE010000102.1:0-10613 GCA_964500525.1 uncultured Clostridia bacterium
GTGCATGTGATCAAGGCGCAGCCTTGCATGCTATCACGCGCCAGCGTGCATGAAATCCGCCCCAGGCGGCATGTCATCACGCGCCAGCGTGTATGTGATCACGCGTCAGCGTGCATGTAATCACGCGCCAGCGTGCATGTAATCACGCGCCAGCGTGCATGAAATCCGCCCCAGGCGGCATGTCATCACGCGCCAGCGTGTATGTAATCACGCGCAAGCGTGCATGTGATCAAGGCGCAGCCTTGCATGTCATCACGCGCCAGCGTGCATGTCGTCACGCGCCAGCGTGTATGTAATCACGCTCCAGCGTGCATGTGATCAAGGCGCAGCCTTGCATGAAATCACGCTCCAGCGTGCATGTGATCAAGGCGCAGCCTTGCTTGTCAACACGCTCCAGCGTGCATGTGATCACGCGCCAGCGTGTATGTAATCACGCGCCAGCGTGCATGCTATCACGCGCAGCGTGCATGTGATCACGCTCCAGCGTGCATGTAATCACGCGTCAGCGTGTATGCTATCACGCGCCAGCGTGCATGTAATCACGCGCCAGCGTGCATGAAATCCGCCCCAGGCGGCATGTCATCACGCGCTAGCGTGCATGTGATCACGCGCCAGCGTGCATGTGATCACGCTCCAGCGTGCATGCTATCACGCCCCAGGCTGCATGCTATCACGCGTCAGCGTGTATGCATTTGTTTCCACCGGGTAAAAAACGTTATTTGACCAAAGTTCCGTTGGACTGAGCAGTCAAAAATGCATTGATAAATCCATCTATACACCCGTCCATAACGTTACTTACTATGTTCTCTTCGTAATTGGTTCTATGGTCCTTGACCAAAGTATAGGGACAGAATACATAGCTGCGAATCTGGCTGCCCCAGGCTATCTCCAGTGAGACTCCCTTTAATTCATCAATGGTGTCCTTGTGCTCTCTTTCCTTAAGCTCGAACAGCTTTGCCTCCAGCATCTTCATGGCTGTAGCCCTGTTCTGCACCTGGGAACGCTCTGTCTGGCAGGACACCACAATACCTGTGGGAACGTGAGTAATACGAACAGCAGAATCGGTCTTATTGACCTTCTGTCCACCGGAGCCGCTGGACCTGTAGGTGTCTACCTGAAGATCCACAGGATTGATATCAATATGGATACTGTCGTCAAGCTCGGGCATTACCTCAATGGCAGCAAAGGAGGTGTGTCTCCTGCCGGCAGAATCAAAGGGAGATATACGGACCAGTCTGTGTATACCCTTCTCCGAACGCAAGAAGCCGTAGGCGTTTTCGCCCTCGATCATCAGAGATGCACTCTTGACACCTGCGTCCTCGCCGTCAAGCCAATCCAGTATCTTAACTCTGAATCCATGTCTCTCGCTCCATCTGGTATACATACGGACAAGCATTCCTGTCCAGTCCATGGCCTCTGTACCGCCGGCGCCTGCATGGAAGTTGAGAATAGCGTTGTTGGCGTCATATTTCCCTGTTAACAGTGTGGACAGCTTGACCTCGGTAAACTTCTCTCTGAGAGAGGCAAGCTCCTGTCCAATCTCATCTATGACGCTCTGGTCGTCCTCGTCCTCGGAAAGCTCGATCAGGACCGCCAGGTCCTCTGCCCTGCTCTCCATATCTTGCTGGGTGGATAGCTTAGACTTGAGGCTTTTAACCTTGGCCAGGATGCTCTGGGCCCTCTCCGGATTATCCCAGAAGCCGGGTTCCGCAGCAATATGTTCCAACTCCTCCACCTTGTCGCTGATGGCTGCCGGATCTATAGAGGATCCCATAAGGTCAATGTCTGCCTTCAGAACCTGTAAATCTGACTTGTATTTCTCAATCTCAAGCATAATGTTGCTCCATTCGGTATTTAGTCCTGTTCAAGGCGCTGTATTTCGCCTCTGAACTGATCAAACGCTCTCTCGGCGTTCTCTATAATCTCACGATGATGACTGCGTATCAGCAGGTTTTCTCGCCTCACCGTGTCACTGTATTCGTTGGCTGCGGCCACAATGGCATCTGCCTGGGCCTGAGCCTCCTTGATAATGGCATCGGCACGCATTTCCGCCTGGGCCTGAGCATCGGCAAGGGTCTTGCCAAGAAGCCTTTGGTTATCCTCCAAAACACGTTCCGTCTCGTCGAAAATTGTCGACAGATACTCTGTAACATCCCGCCTGTTGAACCCCCATAGAGAAAGTCTGAACCTGCGAATGCCACTTCTCATAAATAATGCCCTTCAAATTATCATATAAATACATCCGCAATATTATATTATTCGGTTTATACAAAAAGCAAGGACAATGTTTCGACATAAAATCAGAACTTGAACAGATTCAATCCGGTTACAGGGTCTCTGGATCTGTCCACAGTGCCATCAATCACATTGATTACCATTTCGCAGGTTGCACATACAACAGCCTCATTGAGATGACCGCCATATACTGCACCTGATGAGTCTGCTGCGCTGAAGTGCACGTGAATATATGGCTTACCCTCCATGGTATTTATGGTTCCGTTCAGGGATGTGATCTCATACTCTCCCACAAAGTTATTTGAGTAGTACTTCTGTTCCTCCACGCTGTACACGCCTACAGTAAAGCTGCCAACAGCACCCAGTGCGGAAACCGATGCCAATTTGATATTCTCCTGATCTATAACCTTGTACATAGCAGAGAGTATTTCCTCTCCCCTGTCAATTCTCAATATTATCTTGTCCCCGAAACGCCTGTAGTCCATATGTAATCTCCTTAATTAATTTACCAATTCGTCCACTCTCTGATATCCTTGACAAGTCTGTTTGCTGCCCTGATATTTGTCTTGTATGTGGGATGCCAGGCCACTGCGTATCCATCCTCGGCAGAATGGGGCTCCAGTCCGATGCATCTGACATTATTATCCTCTGTAGTTCTGACATATTCCCGGACAGCATCTGAAATAGTATCAAGCAGATCATTGCCCATTATTCCCAGGGTACAGAGTATCCGGACCCGGGGATTATAATGCCGCAGCATCCTGAGAAAATCTATATATTTGTCCCTGAACAAGAGCCTGCGATCAGCCACATTCTTTACATATGTGGAATCGTTGGTTCCCAGATTAACAACAATCAGATCCGGTTGACGAGAGAAAGCCCACTTCAGATCCTGAGGATAAATGCTGCAATTGAATTTGCCCATGGAACAACCAACAGCATCGTATATAGGCGGCACTATATCGGGATGGGGTTCATCGGTTTCGGTATAGCCGGAAATAATGCCGTAACCGCTATAGGAAACCATACTGTAGTCCCAATCCAGCTGTGTGGCTGTCAAATATGCATAGGACTTCCTGAAATCCTCTGTGGCCGTAGTAAATTGTCCGGTGATTTCCTCCAGGTCTACGCCGTATCCACAGGTAATGGAGTCTCCTACGAACTCTATCAACTTATCCTTGGGCTGGGTTGGCTCTATGGACCTCGGTGAATCCACAAGAATCCGACCAATGCCCATTGTGGACTGGGAGGCCTCCGACACCTTGATTACCTTGATAATTACTCTCTGGGATTCCGGCAGATCGCATACTGTTATCAACTGACTGGGCTCCGAAAGCAGCCGGTCCGCAATCTGAACTTGGTTCACATATACAGCATATCTGGCCCGATTATTGGGAGACACACACATGTTATCTCCAATAAGTTCAATCTGGCATTTGTTTCCGTAAAAGCTAAACTCAATGCCTGCACCGGACAGAGCCAGCCACATAGATGAGTTATCAGCGCAAAACCAGGTTCTGCCGATTGTTCTCACATTCCGGGGAGTTGGGCTATAAGAGTATAAGTCAGACATAGATATATCAGAACTTCCTCCAGGTCTTGGGGTTAAACATAATAAATACAGGGAAAATCTCCAGTCTGCCGATTAACATGGTCAATGTAAGCACAATCTTAGATATTGCATTGTACCCAAAGTAGGAACTGTATGGTCCTACTCCCTCCATACCTGGGCCGATATTTGAGATGCATGCAAGGGATGCAGAGAAATTGCTCAAAAAGCCGTGCTGTACCTCATATGAACCTGCGTCGGATGTTATTGCTATGGTCTGACCGTTAATAGGATCAAATGAAAGAATTAATACTGCTGCAAACATGGTAAGGAAATATATGGTGATAAACGCAAATACACCATTGATTGTTTTCTCTTCCAGGGATTTGCCCTCGTATTTGGCCTTGGGCACATATCTGGGATTAATCATCTGGCGTATACTTATCAATGAACCTCTGAGGGCAATATTAAACCTGGAAACCTTGATTCCCCCTGCAGTGGATCCGGCCATTGAACCAATGATCATTAAGACAATCAATACAGTCACGGCGGTCATAGGCCATACATTATAATCTGTGGTGGTATATCCGGTGGTTGTCATAATGGATGCAACCTGGAAATATGAGTGCCTGAAGGCCTCCTCCACAGTATATCCCTGTATAATCCTATCGGCATGGAGAACCAATGTGGTAAATACGCAGGCAACACCTGTTACCGCAATTGTCAGATAGGTCCGGAGTTCTTCGCTGCGGAACACCCGTTTGAATCTGCCCAGCAGCATCAGGTAGAACAGACTGAAATTAGTACCATACAGCAGCAGGAATGTGGCCATAACGTATTGGGAATATGGGCTGTATAGTTCCATACTGCCTGGAATAAATCCAAATCCTCCGGTTCCCGCACAGCCAAATGAGGCAAGAAAGCTGTTGAATACATGGTCACTTTCGTATCCCGGAATTGGTTTGTCCAGCACAAGAAGAATAATCTCCGCCACTGTCAATCCCAGATAAATAAGGTAGAGCACTCTGGCGGTAACCTTCATCTTAGATGACAATTTGCCGACCTGAGGCCCCGGGCTCTCCGCCCTGAGCAAATGCATGGAGGAACCTTCGTTGCTCTCGGGGATGAAAATCAATACAAATACAAGGATTCCCATGCCGCCGATCCAGTGGGAAAAACTTCTCCAGAACAAGGTGGAGTGGGACAACAGAGTTATATCCTCCACGATACTGGCTCCGGTAGTGGTAAAACCTGACATTATTTCAAAGCAGGCGTCTATGTAATTGGGTATATCTCCATTGATCACAAAGGGAATTGCGCCGAACAGAGTCATCAGAATCCAACCCAAGGATACAAGTGCAAAGCCTTCTCTCTGTGTAAAGGTGTTGCGAGTTGCCCTGGGCAGCTGCAACAGGCTGCCGGTAAGCATCAATGCGGCAATAGGTACAATAAATGCAAAAACGTTAATTAATGGTTCCCTGTAGATTAATGCAACACACAATGGAGCCAGCATAAGCAGCCCCTCAAAAAACAGTATCTTGCCCAGAATCTTTCCCAATTTCTTGTAATTCATAAGGCAGTTACCTATTCAAAAATATCAATAAGATCTGTGAAGTTCTTATGTGTTGTTACAACGATAACATTGTCTCCCAGGTGGATTGTGGAGTTGCCATCGGGAATGATAACATCGTTCTTTCGGATAATGCACGCAATCAGGCAGTCCTTCTTAAGCTTAAGATCCTTAAGAGGAGTGTGGAAAAACTTCTCCTGCTTCTTGGCGGAAAACTCCAATGCCTCTACCCTGTTGTTGACCAATCTGTAGAGGTTAAGAACATTACTGCCCCTGCTGTTATCCAGGGCACGAATATAGCTGATTATGCGGTCTGCAACTACAAAATTGGGAGAAACAGCGTTTTTGATACCCAGAGATCCCAACATACCGTAGAGGTCCTGGTTCTTGATTCTGGTGATTGTCTTGTTCACATTCAAGCTGTTGGCGAACATAGAGACAATCATGTTTTCCTCATCGATACCTGTCAAGGCCACAAAAGCATCCATGGATTCTATACCCTCCTCAAGGAGCAGGTCGTGGTTAGTTCCATCGCCTTTGATAACGGTTACATAGGGCAGCAGCTCTGCCATAGTGTCGGCGTTTTCCCTATTCTTCTCAATCAGCTTGATATTATATCTCTTTTTAGATAATCCGGATGCCAGATAATATGCGGTTCTGCTGCCGCCAATTATCATAATGTTCTTGATGGGTGATTTGATCAGGCGCATCTCAGCCAAGAATTTGCCCAGGAAGTTTGCGCTTGAAGTTATATGTAGTCTGTCTCCCTCCTGAATAACAAACTGACCGGAAGGGATAATTACGTCATCCCCACGCTGTACTGCACAAATCAGAATGCAATAGTTCAGCTTCTTGCTAAGGCTCATCAGGCTCTCTCCAACAAGAGCACAGCCTGGTTCGGCCAATACTTCCACAAGCAATGCACGACCCTTTGCAAAATGTTCCACCTGGCCCACAGATGATAGGTTAATTCGGTTAATTATCTCTGCTGCAGCTTCTCTTTCGGGATTTACGATCAATGAAAGTCCCAAATCCTCCTGCATGGCCACCATCTGGTTTCCGTAATCGGGATTGCGTACTCGGGCAATTGTATTCTTAGCACCCAGTTTCTTAGCAACCATACATGCCAAAATATTAACTTCATCACCTCTGGTAAGGGAAATAACCAGATCTGCTTCTTTTACGTGGGCCTCCTGCTGTATATCCATGCAGGCGCCGTTTCCGGCAACGCCAAATACATCGTACTTCTCTACAAGCTTTTCAATTTTGTCGCTGTTTTCATCAATAATAGTAATTGTATGCTTATCAGATGCCAGACTGCCTAAAATTGTCCTGCCAATAGTGCCAAGACCAATAATTACTATATTCATAGAATCTCCATTTGAATATGATCTAACTGTTGGTGAAACAGGGATATTATACTACTTTATTTGCAAAAAGCGAAGCTGGGCTTCGCTTTTTGCAGTGAATAGTAAATAGTGAATGGTGGTTTCTGGTACTTTTGACCGCCCCAACTAAGTGAATAGTGATGAGTGATGAGTGAAAAGTGGTGGCCCCTATGTTCCAGAGGTCGAATAATGAAGCGATGCCCTAAGAACCCGAAGCGGTAGCTATGCTCCCATGGGCGGTTATATCGTTTTCACTCTTCGGTCGGGTCCAAAAACTTGACAAGTTTCGTTCGTTCGTCAATTTCAAAGATCAAGTTTTCTAAAGAGCATTGGATAAATCGACAGCACCACAAACACAAGTGCCCCGTACCTGAAAATATCCATGGCAGAGGTTACCCAAACTGTATCTGCAAAATACAGGAGCTTTAATCCCTCTTTCACCAACAGGGCCAGCAGAACTCCAATGACTACCCGAATCAGCTTCTTCCACCAAACCACGCTATAGTCAATTTCTTCCCTGCCACGGTCAAAGAACACAACAATGGTAAGGCCAAGGATCATGCCATATACCTTGAAAATGTCCTCAAACAATGGATCTCCAACAATCATAGACCAGATCACAAAGGGAGCATAAAACAGAGATGCACCCAGCAGCAATTTGCGTGTGTCGTGGATCTTGTCAAACAGGAAGTTGCCAAGAAATGCAAAGCCAACTCCAAGGAGAATTGCAACAACCACGTCACTGGGATAGTGGGCCCCCAGGTATAGCCTGGAGATTCCGACCAATGGAATCAATACAGCTGTGGAGACCTTGATCCACCGTTTTTTCCACATAATAGCTGCAGATGTGCTCCATGTTGTAAATGTCTGGGTGTGTCCGCTGGGGAAAGCATATCCTGTGGCAGTTTCCGGACGAACGCAGGTCACCTCTCCTGTGGCGAAAGGTCTGGGCACTCTGGCAATGTTCTTGATACTATTGTTGGCTCCAAGGGAAATAACCGTAATAAAGAGCATCCTGAGAGCGGATTTCTTGTCGAAAGCGAACCATAGAGTAGTGATTATCAATATCAAAATGGTCTCTTCGCCCAAGGTGGTGATCAGCTGGAACAAGACGTTCAGGAAATCGTTCCTGATTCCTTCAAGGAATTTTAGTATAGGAATGTCAAAGGAAAACACATATTACCTCGCATGTTTGTAAAATGTTATCAGTTTTGCGGTGCATCTTCGGCAGGATTGTCCACTTTCTCTTGGGGCGCTTCCTGAGTCACAGCCGCTGCCTGTGCAGACTTTAATTTATTTATCTGAGAAAGCCCGCTGCGCAGCAAGGAGAGCACCACAACCCAAGCCAGCGCCGTCAACGTAATCTGAACAAAGTATATGTTGTTCAGAAAGTTTATGGGCATATCCCACACAGCATGCAACACTACAGGTATAAAGAAAAGTGTAAGAAATTTGTAGCTGCCCAAGTAGTTCAGCGAAAAAGGCTTGTCCCGCTTGACCAGCACAAAGGCCGCACTGGTTATGGCTGCCCACACAATATGTCCTCCACCGGAGAGGAATGCCCGGAGGAATATTACGTCAACACCGGCTCTGACAGAATCCGAAATGGTATACATAAACGCATATCCAGCGGACTCAAACACAGCAAAGCCTGTGCCAACTGCAGCTCCTATGAGCAGACCGTTCATAATATATTTCGTGTTGAATTTCTTTATATACAAAAGGCAAATTACAAACTTGCTTAATTCTTCCACAATTCCTACCAGGATTGCGCCGCCAAAGTCAAGCTCGCCACTGGCGCCGGTAATCTCGAACATAATCATGGTTACTACCAGCGACAGAGTACCGCCAATAAAGAAAATCCTCATAATGTCAAAAAACGACATGTTCCGGGGCACATTTGCTTCCCAGAAGAACAGCAGCAGCGCAAAGGGCAACGCCAGGGAGCCAATGAATATCATGCCTGCAATGGAAATAGTATTTCCAAAGGAAAAGACGCAGATGTAAAGTGCCAAAAAGGTGGCTGTAAGTACCAGGAATACACGGCTGAAGGCCCATGGTGGAGTCCAACCGGCTGAAATGTCCGATTCCGCAGGGGTGGTTTTTGAGGTGCCTCTAATAAGGACCTCATCCAGCTCTTCCTTGGTATGCTTCTTAAAAATACCGGAAAAAAGGTCGGTTACCTTTATCTGGATGTTTTCGTCGGCCCCAATGAATCTATCAAACTTCTTCTTACTATTTTTGACGGTAGTGATAAAATCCTCACCTTGATTTGTTTCCTTCTTCTCAGGCGCACTACTGGGAATTGGGGTTATCCGAGCGCCGCAGGCAGGGCAAAAGTCACCGTCTGAAAATGTTCCGCATTTTGAGCAATACATATTTTTCTCCTTTTTTGCAGCAAAACAATAGACAATTAAAGTTATTATGTTGTGCGTTTTTTTCATATTATCATAACAGCATTCAGATGGAAATGATTATATCACATGACTATGAAGTCTGCCCTTCAGCCCTCAAACAGTCCGTTACATCTGCACTCGCTGTTGCTTTACCTTCTTCTTTTTGGTTTTGGTGCTGGCAATTCATCAAACATAGCGTTGAATAGACCTTTCAAAAAAAATTTGTCATCAACTTCATCCACTAACAACATTTCTTTTGCTCCACCATAAGGCAATTCATAAGAAACTGTCGGCATATAGGAAATTGCTGATTCTATCGGTTTAACAAGCAGTCTATCATCATAGATGCCTCCAACAATCTTGCCACGATAATAGATAATATACTCTCCCATCATCGATCGATAAGAAATATCCTCTAATTCAGATAACTGACCTAAAATGAATTGCAAATATTCTTTGCTTGATGCCATATTCTCACCTCAAACTCAAATTGACGCTTTTTTGTTCGCCGGTATAGCACGCATCCAAGTTAAAAGTAGATGGATAAAAGAAAATCGGCAAACCCATGTCGAAGTTCGCCGATAGTTGGTGGGAACGGAGGGGCTCGAACCCGCGACCTCTCGCATGTGAAGCGAGCGCTCTGACCAGCTGAGCTACGCTCCCAAACAGGTGAAGTATAGCATAGAAATCACCTATGTTCAACTCTAAAAATGAATCTGGTCTTATGGATCCATCACCTGTGCTTTTTTCCTCAAAACCGGTTATTTCTCCTTCAACGACCTCAAATATGGATTGTTGATAATTCTCATATAGTTCGAACACCGCCTATGAGACCTCACGGGATAAATCAATACTTTTTCCTCGTCTACCTGCTCGGTTTACGCAATAGGGTTACGGTTACCTTTTGGACTTCATTGCTCTTGGCCAACTTATCCGCCTATTACGCCTTGGTATCGAATTTCCGTTCGTCAGGCTACGATTTCGCTATTCCTTCTTCTCGCCTGCACCTCACGATGCAAACCTTGGGAGTCGCTTTTGGGGTGGTCGATAACTACCTCCCAGCGGACTTTCTCAGCAGAGCATTGGTATGCCCGTCATACTTAAAAAATCCATTCCAACGTCTGGAATGGATTTTGCAAATTTGACCGAAGAAACACCGAGGCAGTGACTGTTCAGTTTGCTCGCTACTCTGTAAACTAGTGCATCGGGCTAAACCTATACTTGATTGATAGCCTTCGAAGGAATTCTTCTCCACTTAGTATAATCCTTAAGAATGTCTTCATATGATCAGGTAAGAACTCCACCAGGTATCTTACCCTCTGCTCTTGCTTTTTGTGAACTAAAGGAGCACCATTTAAAGTTTTCTCGTATACTCGGATTTGAAAAGTAACCCGTATCGACCTTAATCGATAGAAACTCAATCAGTTCCCACACATAGTCCTGCATTATTACCGCAACAGCACCATATAAGTTGC
>CAZCOE010000103.1:0-6412 GCA_964500525.1 uncultured Clostridia bacterium
AATAATACAATGCCTGAAATGGGGAATAATAGCAATAAACCTGAATATTCAAAGGAGATTTGCTATGGGAAAGGCAAATTATTGTATCAAGTGCACCGTGGACAAGTGCAAGTTCCACTGCAGCGACGAGAGCTATTGTTCATTGGCTAAAATTGCAGTTGGTGAAAGGCGTCAGTCAGCAAATGATGAATGCTGCACAGACTGCGAGTCATTTTGCCATAAGTAATCCACAGTTTGCTTGATGCACACACCGGGGTCTTTATGGGCCTCGGTGTTTTTGAATAATACTCCAAAATGTGCTATTATCGAAACCTCAGGAGGCACCATGAAATCTGTTTGGACGAATATACATAGGGGATTGATTGATACATTGCCCACAGAGGTGTTGATTCTGGCTGCAATTGCGATTGTACTGACAGCATTTGGAGTTTGGATGATCTATGCTAAAGGCGGACTGACACGGTATCGCTATGGCACTAGTACCTGCCAATCCGGAGATGTGGACAGGCTTTTCCCCAAGAGATATGCCTTTCTGGATGGGATTCGCGGTTTATCTATTATACTGGTGGTGGTTTTCCATGTATGGCAGCAGTCCTGGATGTGGCCAACCTTTTATATAGGCAATGTGGAGATCAACCTTAACCACTTTGCAGTTGTGGGCTTTATGGGAGTTGAGGCGCTGTTTGTCCTCAGCGGGTTCTGCCTGTTTTTGCCCTATGCCAGGGCCTGCTTTACCAAGGGGCAGTTCAATTTCCCTATATTGGATTTCTACAAGAAGAGACTAATCCGCATTCTGCCAAGTTATCTGCTTTCCATGTTCATATTGCTGGCCTTTGACAGGACGATTTATATCGGTACCGGCTGGACCATGGTAAAGAACATACTGTCCCACCTGCTGTTCGTCACTGACTTGGGTGTGTTAAACGGCGGCAGCTACATAAATACCGTATATTGGTCTCTGGCTGTGGAAATGCAGTTTTACCTGCTGTTCCCGTTAATCGTCTCAATGATGAAAAAATGGCCTCACATAACTACTTCTGTAGTGTGCCTGTTGGCAAACTCCTACAGAATCTGTATTCTGGCCTTTGCACCGGATAAATTGTCCGGGCTGTTTAACCTGCTGCCGGGCATAATCGACCTGTTCGTGTTGGGCATGTATGGATCCTGGTGGGCAATGCGCCTGAAGGCAGGTACAGCCTCTCTGGAGGGAAAGGGAAAACGCATTCATACCTGGGTTATGACTGTGGGCTTTGTGGTGCTTACACTGCTGCTGTGCAGCATAATGTATTGGCATACCACATTCACCTATACGAATATAGGCGATACTATGATCTCCCAGAATCAACTGTTCCAGATTCTGATCAGGCCCATCTGGGGCATAGTTGTGGTATTGCAGATGATATGCGGAGTGTTCCTGATCAGGTGGGTAGAGAAGGTATTTGCAAACCCTGTCTGCGCATTTCTGGCCAGAATTTCACTGAACCTGTACCTGTGGCACCAATGGATTGCCATCAAGCTGCGGACAGACAACCTGCTCTACTATGATGCAGCCATATACAGTTCCAACCAATTTGACCCCAATTGGAGCAAAAACGCATTCTGGATGAGTATCATTCTCTCCATTTCCCTGGCCAGCCTGATAACATGTGTATGGGACGAACCGGTGACCGCTGCCCTGATTAAGAGGTTTATTAAGCCCAAAGACAAGATCAGTTCTGAAACCAAACCCGGAATGTAACCCATTCCGGCCGCCAATAGAGACATATATCCATTTATTCCATCATAACCTATACTCATCAAAGTGGCATAGGATAGGGAGGATTGGGTATATGCGTTGGCTTTCCGCTGCATTTGATGCGTTATGCATTTTGGCAGCTGCAGTATTGATTGTCCTGTGTGTTAATTTTTACAGATCAATAGATAGAAATCCGAAAGTACCGGACATGCCCCGTTCTCCGGATAATTATTCATCCCATGGAGATGATAGACAGCCTGCTGCAGAAGAGCAGGACTCCCATCAGGAAATAGAATACTATAACGAGGCTCAGGTGGTCACCAATGCACCTGTATTTCAAGGCATAGATCCGGATTCTCCAGGGGATAGCCCCGATATACTCATATACCATACCCACACATCGGAAAAGTACGCCAATGGGGTAGGGTCCGTTGTGGACGTGGGAAAGCTGCTTGCCGACCTGCTGGAGGAATATGGCTACAGCGTTATACACGATACGACAATTAACGACACAGTTTTCAACCAGTCCTACGAAACCGCATATAAAAATGTGTCGGCGATTTTGGAGAAATATCCCACAATATATTGCGTAATTGATGTGCACAGGGACTCGGCCACAGAAGATATGGTAGCAACATATGGGGGCGTAAACTATGCCAAGCTGATGCTGGTGGTGGGAACCAACGTCAGGCTGACCAACAGCCAATGGCAGCAAAATCTGTCCTTTGCCAAGGCGTTGCAGATTAACTGTGCAGAGAGGGTGGGAAATATAACAAAACCCATCTACCTCAGCGTTAACAGATACAATCAGCATCTATTGCCCAATTCTGTCATTACAGAGGTAGGTGGGGAAGAAAATACATTAAGTGAGGCGCTGAACACCACATATATTTTGGCTGAATCCATTGTGGACAGCCTGGAAGGGAAGTAAAATCAGCCTCTGAGGAATATATCCATCAAAGTGCATCCCGGGTCAACATAGTCTCCCGTTTTCCGGGCCTCAGCCTCATTGAAGGGGGAACCGGAGACAGGCTTAGTGCTGTCCCAGATTAAATAGGGCACAGGCTCGTGGTTGTGAGTCCTGATATCCAGAGGCGTTGCGTGGTCAGGAACGATCAGAATACGCAAATCATGGCCCTGGTTGGCATATTCCAGGGCAGGTCCCAGAATGTGCTTGTCAATCATTTCGATGGAGTACTTTTTGCCCTCTGCATCTCCATGGTGTCCGCATTCGTCAGGGGCCTCAATGTGGGTATAGACAAAGTCGTATCCATTGTTGAAACAATCTATTACAGCCCGGCCCTTGCCTGCAAAGTTGGTGTCCTTGTTGCCGGTTACGCCGTCAACCGGGATAACATCCATCTTTGTCAGGACTCCCAGGCCCTTAATCAGATCAACTGCAGAAATGACAGCGCCTCTCAGTCCATACTTGGAGTTAAAAGAGGGAAGTGCAGGCTTGAATCCCTGGCCCCAGAGCCAGATAGAATTGGCAGGGTTCTTTCCCGCAGCCTTTCGTGCCAGGTTAACGGGGTGATTCTCCAATACCTGGGTGCTGGCCTCCATGAGCTCCAGAATCCTGGCTCCGTATTTTCCGCCGGGAAGGTGCGAGGCAATAGGCTTGCCTGTAATGTCGTGGGGAGGAGTGCAGGTAAAATCTGTACTGCCGTCCTTCCACAGCAGACAATGGCGATAGCTGACACCGGCATAGAAGCGCATAATGTCAGTGCCCAGGGCCTCATCCACAGCCTTGATCAGCTGGGAGGCTTCCTCGGTGGAGATTTCACCGGAGCTGTAGTCGATCATCGTCCTGTCAGCATAGTTTTTCTCTGTGCTGAGGGTAACCACATTACAGCGCATGGCCACATCTGTATCTGTCATGGGAACTCCCATGCTGGCGGCCTCGATGGGGCTGCGCCCTGTGTAATATACCAGCGGATCATATCCCATTACGGACATGTTTGCAGGGTCGCTGCCGGGAGGGGAGATACTGTCGGGTATGGTCTTTACCATGCCGATGCGGCTGCTCAGGGCAATCAGGTTCATATTGACCTTGTCAGCAGCCTCCATGGGAGTCCTGTTATCAAAACCGGGATAGGGATGATCTCCCATACCATCACAGAGAATGACTAAATATTGCATAATAACCTCTTAAAAAACGAGGAGTGTACTTATGTGTACACTCCTTGGAAATACCGAAAATGATTAATGAATTAACCCAGTACGGAGATGAACACACCGGCTGCTACAGCAGATCCGATAACCCCGGCCACGTTGGGGCCCATGGCGTGCATCAGCAGGAAGTTGGTAGGATCCTCCTCGTAACCAACGGCCTGGGAAACACGGGCTGCCATAGGAACAGCAGAAACACCGGCTGATCCGATAAGGGGATTGATCTTGCCTCCTGAAAGTACGCACATAAGCTTGCCTACAAGGAGACCGCCAACGGTGCCGATTGCAAAGGCAACCACACCCATTAACACAATGCCTATAGTCTTGAAGGTGAGGAAGTTCTCAGCAGTGGCGGTGGCGCCAACAGAGAGACCCAGGAATATAGTGACAATATTCATCAGCTCATTGCTGGCAGTCTTGACCAATCTGTCGCAAACTCCGGATTCCTTAATCAGGTTGCCGAACATCAGGCAGCCGATCAGTGGAGCAGCAGAGGGCAGGAACAGGGCGATAAGGATAGTAACCATGATAGGGAAGATGATCTTCTCTGTCTTGGATACAGGACGCAGAACGCTCATCTTGATCCGGCGCTCTTTCTTGGTAGTAAGCAGTCTCATAATGGGCTTCTGAATAGCGGGAATCAAAGCCATGTATGAGTACGCTGCAATGGCGATGGGGCCCAGAAGCTCAGGTGAAAGGAGTCTGGTGACGAAAATGGCTGTGGGGCCGTCTGCACCGCCAATAATGCCGATGGAAGCCGCGTCCTTAATATTAAAACCAATACTGGGAATCTGTCCCAGGAGAAGAGCACCTGCAAAGGCAACGAAGATGCCCAGCTGAGCACCGGCGCCCATAAGCAGGGACTTGGGGTTGGCAATCAGTGGTGAGAAATCGGTCATGGCGCCAATGCCCACGAAGATCAGACAGGGATAGATACCAAGCTTAACGCCCAGGTACAATATGTCTAACAATCCGGCCTCGCCGCTGCCAATGGCTGCCCAATCAATATGACCCTCGGCAAATATCTGTGCGTTGTAAAGACCTGCGCCGGGAAGGTTGGAAAGCATCATGCCAAAGGCTATGGGCAACAGCAGCAATGGCTCAAACTTCTTGACAATAGCCAGATAAATCAACGCCAAAGAAAGGCCAATCATAACGTAGTTTTTCCAGTTGCCGGAGAGGAAACCGGAGTCGTTTACAAGACCGACCAGAATATCTTTAATAGTATTAAGAAAATCCATCTATGTAATCCTTTCTGCCAAATTAAACCTTGCGGATAGATTTGATCCTGATGCTGCGGTTGTCATCAACCGGGTTGATCTTGTTAATAGCAGCGGAAACAGCTGCAATAAAGGCTGCATCTGGAACATCATCAGTAGGGGTGGGGGTGGCCTTCGGTGCCGAACGCTTGGCCAGGGATTTGAAGATCCAGCCCATGATTGAGATGAACAGAATCAAAACTGCCAAAACCAAGAACACAACGACGATACCACCGATCATCAAAGCAACTTGCTGTCCTGTCATAATAGTCTCCTTGTACATTGCGGAATAACGCACAAAATTAAAAATCCAATCAGGAGAAACGGTATCACAGTACCCCCTAAAAGTCAATGGAAAAAACGCCTGTAGAATTACCGAATAATTTGACATGATATAGGACTAAATGTATAATTTGTACATTAATGTGGGAGGGTTCGGATGAATATCGTATCTGACAAAAAGAAGCTCACCAGGGTTATTGCAATCGCATCTGCATTTCTGCTGATTGTGATCTGCGCTGTGGTGGTTTTTGCCGATTCGTGGACACGTTATGATCTGTTCCTGGACGGCTATGTTATCAACACCAAGGACGTTCCCATGGTAGATGGGGATGCAGTGCTTGTCCCTGCCAAGAAGGTCACCGATTATATCGGAGGAGACATTACTGTCAGCGGCTCCCAGGCTACTATTGTATGGGGAGGATATACCTGTACCCTCAAGGATGCCAGTGCATCTGTCTCATACACCTCCTATTTTGTTTCCGGTACTTCCACATTTGAGGCAGATACCCCTGCAAAGTTTACCAAGGATGAGGTTTTCTGTTCCGCCAAGGTTTTCACCGACTTGATGAAGGCTGTCACAGTTACAGTGAACAATACATACTATCATGTGAAGATTGACTCTCTGGAGGAGCCCACCCCTACACCTGAGGTTACAGCTACCCCTACAGCAGTCCCTACGGCCACACCTACGCCCACGGCTACACCTACGGCCACACCCACGGCTACACCTACAGCTACACCTACGGCCACGCCTACAGCCACACCCACGGCCACGCCTACAGCCACACCTACGGCCACACCCACGGCCACACCTACGGCAACACCCACACCTACCCCTACACCAACGCCTACTCCCAAGCCGGTTTCCCCTGATGGCAAGTATCATGGCACCACAATTACTACGGGACTTACCTACGAGAATCGGGGCACCAGGAGATACTTTAATCTGCAGGGCATTCAGCTGACC
>CAZCOE010000104.1:0-10833 GCA_964500525.1 uncultured Clostridia bacterium
GGGCAAAATAGCGCACACTATTTAAAAAGCGCTGTAAGCTATATGCTCCAGCACTTTACAAAAACCAGGGTTCAACACTCTTCACTCTTAACTTTTCATTGATATAGTCGAGCAAAGGAACGTGGGGACCAGAACTATTCACTCTTCACTCTTCACTATTCACTAAAACTAACTAAACAGGCTTCCATCCCACCGGAACTCTGTATACCTCTTCCACCATCTGGTATACGCTCCAGTAAAGCATGTAGTCTTCCTCTGCAACGCCATTGACGATCTTGTACCTATGGGTAATGGTATTATATCCCGTGTATCCGGAGCTCTTGAGAACAGGCTTAGAACCGGCAGGCAGAGACGGATCCTCCACATACTTGGTGCCCATAGGTTTCTCAGATGTGTCAATGCCTACATACTTGTATGTTACACCGTCGTTGGAGCCATCATCTGTGCCCATAACGGTTACTGTCAGCTTGGACTTGTTGCCTGCAGGATCAACCTTCTCAATCTTGAAAAGCATCTTAACAGGAGTATCTGTGTCATTGCGGATAATCAGGTCTGTCTTGGAATTATAGTCTACAGTGGCATCCAATCCCCTGTCCTGGTAGGAAACTGTCATCATGTGGCTGTACCTGCGGATAGCGAACATGGCATCGTCCTCAGGTGACACCAAATCGCTGTTCATAGATGTAATCTTGCCGCAATCCATGAACGCGTTGAAGATAACTGTGCTGACCTGACAAATGCCCCCGCCGTAGGCCTCTATAACCTCGCCCTGCTCATATGCGTGGGCAATCTTGAATCCTCTCTCAGGAGTCCTCTCTCCCACCACTCCGTTATAGGAGAACATCTCTCCTGGCATCAAGGTATACTCATTGCAGAAGCTGGATGCCAGCTTGATGTTAGAGGCTCTGGCCTCAGCGTAGTAGTCGCTGGCATAAACGGTCTCGGCCTTTCCCAGCACATCCCTGAACAACCCATCTATCAGCTCCTGCTGAGAGGGCTCAGCCTTGATCGTCTGGATGGCAAATGTATATGAGTCCACCGAACCGCTGCGAACAGCGTTGGCTCCTGTCTGAATCTCTGCATAGGGAATCATGCGTCCATCACTGGACTCAGTGGCCTGAATCTTGCCGGCATCATCTCTGTAATATTTGGAGTTGACCTCCTGCAGGTATACCTCATTGTAAATGCCTGAATAAGAGACCTCCTCGTAGGGCACCTGCACAAACTCCACGTCCAGCGAGCCGCTCATGGATGCCTCAACCATCTTGCTTAAGTCGGCCTCCAGCTTAGCTACATTGGCCTCTCTGCCGTATTTGCCGGCAGTGATGGTTGCAACCACATTTTCCTTATCAAAGGTAAAGGACTCTGCCACGGGAGCCTGGTAGGTGGCGTCGTGAATTGTCTTGCATATGGTGTCAAAGCTGCTGTCGTCAAATGCGAGGGTCAGAGTATACTCAACACCCTTCTCCCCGGCAATAGCCTTGTCCACAGTCTCCTCGAAGTTGTAGACCATCTTGAGATCGCTGAGGTTTACCCTCATGGTCTGGTCATCGTAGTTAATGAAAATGGTACTGGAGGAATCCGGTTCAAAGGTAAACTTCTCAGTGAGAGTCTCAATAGCCTCCTTGCGGGACATGCCTGAAACATCAACTCCCTGAATGAGAACGCCCTCAGGCACCTTGCCTCCGGAGGTCACTATAAGAACCACTGCCAGTATGGCAAATGTTGCGAACAGAGCTGCAGCGGCGATCTTGATGGTATTGTCCCGCTTGCGGCGCTTTTTACCCTTACCTTTGTTGTTGCCCTTGCTATTACTATAATTATTTTTAGAAATATATGCCATATCTATTACCTAACAAATCAGGAGAATCTGTGTATCCATTTATTCATCGACAATTATACCTTAAAACGGCCTCCAATAAAAGCGGTCAAGCCATTATATTTATTCTAATTCTATTAATTTTTTGTAAAAAAGTATATAAGTTCCATTTGCTGACTATACTTCCTGTATAACCCATAAGGAGTCCTCCATGAATGAAGAAATGAAGCAAATCCGGATGCGTCTGCAATGTGCCAACAACCGCCTCAGATACCTGACAGACGAGAAGGAAATCGACAGCTGCATATACCTGATTAAGTCCCTGGAAATGCAATACGGAATATTGCTTAAACAGGAGAGCGGCAATCCTGAGGGAAAGGTTATCGCATAGTCAGCTTCCGTATCTTGTGGCTGCCTCTGTCTCTCTCCTCCAGGTCCAGGGCGCTGTATCCTCCCAGGTCCCACCTCATAATGCGTGGCGTTTCCCTGCATATTTCTTCGTAAATATCTGTCAGTTCCTCCACCGGCAATGGCAGGGTTCTGGTCAGATTTTCGAATATTTCCTCTGGGGAAAGTCCCTGTTTTGCCTCGAAAATCAATAGGTTATACATGTAGTAATTCATCATCATATTGCTTGACTCATCCCTATTGTCTATCCGATTAAGCAAATCTATGCATATGTGGTCAAAACATTCGTTGTACTCCACGTAATCCCGGTCCCAGGCGGCCTCTATCTCCGCTGGGTTGGGCCTGCGCATTTGTTTAGGTTTCTTGTAGGAATCTATTTCTCTGGGAAATTCATACTTATCGTGGAATATATAGATGTCATCTCCCAGATAGATGTCTCCTGCCGAACACCGATTGGACCAGGCCGCATACTTCCTTAAGACGTATTTCATGAATTTTTGTTCGTCCTCGTCCTTATCAAAATGGTCCATCTCCGCGTCAAAGGCCTGGCAGTACAGGCTGTATAAGTTGTCTATAGGCAGCACACCGTAGATATACAGCAGGCCGTTAAGCCTCTCATCCATGTGCTTCATTTTGCGGGCCTTGGCCTCCATGTCCTTGTCGTAGATCAGCCTCTTGTATATGAACATGAACTCCCGGGGAATATAGACCACCTTGTTGCCTTCACTATCTGTGCCGGAGAGCACCAGCCCCAGGTCATACAGATTCACGTAACTGCTGTCCAATTCGTCAGATATGATTTCATGGCCCCCCATTTCCATGAGTTCGTGGAGGCGGGCATACTCATAGCAATTGATTTTTTCTTTAAGGCCCACCTCAATGTGCTGTCCCGTTTTGAGATAATCTATCCTATCCTGCTTTGACATTCTCCGGGTAGAGCGATAATTCTCCACGATTCTCTTCAGTCTATTGGTGTTCCATTTGGAATAAACCTGCTCCACAGGCACCTTGAGACAGTTCTTGTTCTTTTCGCTTAAGCTATAGAATTCCTCTGTAATGAATGAAGGAATATAGTTACTACAGAGACTGAACTCCAGATCCATGTCATTCGAAAAGGATGACATAGCCAAGTGCATAGCCGGCTCCACGTGCTTCACAAGTGCATTGGCATAGGACAGCAATGCCGAGTTCTTAAGGCTGATAGAATCGTCGCAGAATCTGTCCACGTTATACCCCAGACAATAGAAATCATTGTAGGGTGCCGGCCCCTGTCCCACATTAATCGGTGCAAAGCTTTGGGAGGAACTTTTCTCAAAGGTCAAAACTCTTTTAAATGTTACTTCGCATTCTTTATTATTCCAACTAATATTGGCACGAAGCATCCTTGTATCGCGGAATTCCTCCAAAACAGAGTGCCGGAAGGTCTGCCCCTCTTGGTCCTCATCTTCATCGAAATCCACCTTGATATATGAATACTCCGGTGCCGATTCCGTAAGTTTGGGATCTGAGTCGTCTAAAAACTGTCTGACCGCCTGGGAGCATACCAGTTCCCCCATAGTGGTCCTGCCATCTGCTATAATAATGCAGCCTGTGGGCCGCAGCTGGTCTGAATTCTCGATAGCCGCCAGGACCACACCTGTGCTATGGCTGCCGCTGTACTGTCTGATAGGTTTTGTGGAATTTTCGGGCTTGAGATAGTGACATCCGCAATTTGCCATTCCGGGGCAATGGCTGAAATGATTCTCCAACTCTACGTCGGTGAGGATAACTTTCCCGCCACACAGCTTACACTCAATTGACTCTGAATATTCGTACATTTGTCTCAATCCTTATAGAACTCATAGTATATTGTATAGTCGTCAGCCTTGATGCGTTCGCTCCTGACCGCCTGTTTAATGGATTCATTTTCCTGGTCCTGCAGGGTGGTCAGTGCCTTTTCCGGGGACAACAGTCCGTCCCGGATCTGGATAAACATCTCTCCTACTGTCATTCCCTGGCTGGCCGAACCCATAGGTTCCGGCAGTCGAACCCGATTGGAAAATTCAAAGAATGCCTCCATGGTAGGATCGGTAGGGGGCTGATACTCCAGGCTGTTCCAATTGGCAGGTATATTGCCTGTGTCCTTGTACAGCTGGCTCATATTGTCGTTCTGCAGCAAGTACATGAGGAAATCATAGGCCTCTTCCTTGTTGTTGGAACTCTTGTTAATCTCCACATAGGTCACGCTGTATAAGTCTGCGGCCTGGGGTTGAACAAAGGGCAGATACTCCAATACCCGGGAGGTCTTAATGGTGAATTTGCTCTCTTCCTGCTGGAGCTTGTCCCTGAGGGTATTATAATCCACCATAATGGCCGCAATTTGGCCCTTGGCGAACTTCTCCACCATTTCCTGGTAGGTGCCCACATCCTTAAGGGGTATTTTGGAGCTGTCCGTGAGCTGAGTCACCAGATCCGTAAGTGCTGTATACTTACGGGTAAGGGTACTGTAGTCAAAGGTATCCACCCCGTGAGCTCTGCCGATCTGGGTGATTGTAAACAGCCATTCTGCAGGGTCATTGGTTGGTAGAGCCAATCCGTATACCTTTCCCCTCTCCTCGGTGCTGAGGGCATCGAAATTGCCGGTCATGGCAAGTAATCCCTCTACCGTACATGGAATATCCTGGGCATTTACGTTTATTTCGGAAAACAGGTCCACGTTGTATACTGTGGCATAGGTGTTCACCATATAGGGCAGGGCATATACCGCGCCCTCGGATACATTGACGTTTTCGATCATCAACCCATCAAACATGGCGGCGTAGTTGTAGCCCTTATCCTTCATATCTGCAGACAGGTCATAAATATTGCCTATTTCCAGCATGTCCTTCATGGTCTGGCCATACACCAGGTTGATGTCTGGAGCCGAACCTGTATTAGGTTTTGTCTTTTCCCGATATCTATACGTAATCGTTGCGGTGTAATCGTTAAAGCGGGTCTTGAGCTCCACTTTGACCTTGTCCTGTTTGTTGTTGTAGGCCTGGGTAATGTCCGTGAGGTATTTTTCCATGGCCGGGTCGTTGGTGCAGTCCGCCCAGAAATATAGTGTCTTCAAGGTATTGGAATGGGCTCGTCTGTAGGAGGAAACTCCAATAACAGTTATCAGGACAATAAGCAATGCTGCGAAGATTCCCACAATGATCCATTTCCTGGAGCCGGAGCCCTCGGATTTTGCCACCGCACTGGTATCCATGGCCTGACTGTCATTGACATATTGTCTCTCCCGGTCCTCATCGTCCACCATTATTGTGCTGTTGACGCCATATGTATTGGGCCTGGCAGGTCTGTGGATCTGATTGGCCCTGTGCACCGAAGAAGGTGCCACCCTCTGATTGGGTGCATTTACCTGTTCCTCAGCCTGGGGTGCCCTGACCGGCCTGCGCTGCTTCTTGGGACGAGATGTCCCGGTGACTCCCTGGGATCGTCCGGCGGAATACTGTTCCCTGGTTACAAATGAGTTGGCAGGTCGGGATGGGCCGGGGCCTCTGCGCCTCTCTATCCTGTCCATGCCATAGGGATCCTCAATCTCCTTGTACTTCCGGGAGAAATCCGGCCGCGCCACAGTACGCTCCTGCCTATCAGGCTTGGAGTTGCTGCCCGTCTTCTTTACCCGGTCTCCTCTGGAATTGTAATAATCCCTCTTCACGCTATACTCTCAAAATGTTAGTTCTTAAGGCTGTTCAGAGGTGCAGGAATCCTGCCGCCTCTGGCTATAAATCCGGATGAGTCCAGATTGCTGATTTTCATTACAGGTCCGGAACCCAGCAGTCCGCCGAATTCCAATGTGTCTCCCACCTTCATCCCCATGGCGGGAATCACTCTGACAGCGGTGGTCTTGGTGTTTATCATGCCGATGGCCATTTCGTCTGCAATCATGGCAGAAATAGTTGTGGCCGGAGTATCTCCCGGAACAACTACCATGTCCAGACCCACAGAGCAAACTGAGGTCATGGCCTCCAGTCTCTCCAGTGTCAGAGAGCCATCTGCAGCAGCTGCCAACATCTGGTTGTCCTCGCTGACCGGGATAAATGCGCCGCTGAGTCCTCCAACTGATGAGGATGCCATGGCTCCTCCCTTCTTGACAGCGTCGTTGAGGATGGCCAGAGCTGCTGTGGTGCCGCATGCACCTGCCTTCTCAATCCCCATCTCCATGAGAATCTCTGCTACGCTGTCTCCTACTGCAGGTGTAGGTGCCAGAGACAGATCCACAATGCCAAAGGGAACTCCCAGACGGGAGGAAGCCTCAGATGCCACCAGCTGTCCCATACGTGTTATTTTGAATGCAGTCTTCTTAATGGTCTCGGAAACAGTGGTGAAATCCTGACCCTTGACCTTCTCCAAAGCTCTCTTGACTACTCCGGGGCCGCTGACACCCACGTTGATGACACACTCGGGTTCACCTACCCCATGGAATGCTCCGGCCATAAATGGGTTGTCGTTAGGCGCATTGCAGAACACCACCAGCTTGGCGCATCCGTTGCAGCCACAACCGGCAGACATTTTGGAGGTCTCCACAATGATCTCTCCCATGCGGCGGACAGCGTCCATATTAATACCTGCCTGGGTAGAACCTACATTAACCGATGCGCATACCCTGTCGGTGGAGGTCAATGCCTCGGGGATGGAGTTGATCAGCTTGACAGCCGAGTCGGAGTACCCCTTCTGTACCAGAGCTGAAAAGCCTCCGATAAAGTTCACACCGGTGGTGGCCGCTGCCCTGTCCAAGGCCAGGGCATAGTCCACATATTTGTCTGCGTCCGATGCTGCTGCCACCATGGCAATGGGGGTTACCGAGATACGCTTGTTGATAATGGGGATGCCGTACTCTCTCTCGATATCCTCTCCTGTGCGAACCAGCTTCTCCGCCCGCTTTGTAATCTTGTCGTATATTTTGCGGCAGGCCGCAGCCGGATCGGTGTCAGCGCAGTCCAGCAATGTAATCCCCATGGTTATGGTGCGAATGTCCAGTTTGTCCTCCTGGATCATCCGTATGGTTTCTAAAATTTCCCTATTGCCTATCATAACCTTCTCCTACATCAGATCCTGTGCATGGAATCAAAGATCTCTTCCTTTTGAATGCGGATCTCAACTCCCATATGCTGTCCGCAGGCCTTGAGTCTGTCGGAAACCTGTGCAAATGGCTGACTGCATTGGGACATATCCACCATCATAATCATGGTAAACAAGTCGTCCATCAGAGTCTGCGAAATGTTCAGAATGTTAATGTTGTCATTGGCCAATTCAGCTGTGACGCCGGCGATAATGCCGATTTTGTCGCATCCGATTACGGTAATTACAGCTCTCATAGCAACACCTCTCAGTAGTTATATATAGGTTATAGCATGATAGCACATATTTACTCCGTTTGAAATATTATCCGGGCTATTTAGAGACAAAAAAGCGGCAAGTAAATTCCAATATATTCCCAGAGTAAATTCCAGAGTGGAAAATGAAGTGAAATCTAACATGGGAATTTACGCAAAAAACGGCATAGATCTTTACCATATCCATGCCGCATATACCTGTTTTCGGTTTTTCTCAGTTGATTCCTGACAAATACAATTTGGGGTCCACTGTGGCTCCATCCTGGGCCAGTTCAAAATGCAAATGGGCGGATTCTGCATATTCTATAGCTGCAGAATCTCCGATTGTTCCAATCAGGTCCCCTACTGCCACCATCTGTCCCTTGCTTACGGTATCCACCGATGCCAGGTTGGCGTATGTGCTCTGCCAGCCGTTTCCGTGATCGATTACGATGGTATATCCCATAGATGGATCCTCCTCCGCCCTGATCACCACCCCGTCGGCCGCTGCCTTTACTGCAGAACCCAAAGCTCCTTCGATGTCAATTCCGCTATGTGTGTGCCAATAGTCCATAGTTATACTGTAGATCAGATGGTCCATGGCATACTCCTTGCTCACATGTCCAAACAGAGGAGCTTTAAAGGAAATATTTACTTTGGTGTCCACAGAATTCACATCCTGGGTCATATCCTGTGTATCCTCTTTGTCCTCAGGTTTGGGGGTAACTGTGGCTTCCGGCTTTGCCGTGGGATCAGCCGATGGCTGGGCTGTGGGCCTTTCGGTGGGTCTTTCGGTGGGTCTTGGCGTCATGGTGGAAACAGACGAATCGTCCTTATCGTCTGTGGAATTACGTGCTGTATCTGCAGCGATCCAAATGGATGCGGCAATGATTCCCACAACCACCAGCCCTGCCAGCAGCCAACGCCACCAGTTGTTGTCTTTATGATTTACATTATTCATGTGCTCTCCTATCGCTGTTTTATCGGTAGTATTTCCGGGCACATAATGATTTATTCCGAATTTTGCTGATTTTTCCCAAATGAAATCCAGGATTTTAAAAAAGTCGGTGCCTGAGCACCGACCGGGTATTCTCTGCTGTTATGTCAGACGGAAACATCCATCTTGATGGTATCGTGATAGCGGTAATCTATCAACTTAACGTCATCTACAGTAAAGTCGTAGATGGAGGTCTTGTCCGGATTGATCCACAGCTTGGGAGCCGGATATGCCTCAGGTAGCCTGGTTAGCTGTTCCCTCAGCTGCTCCACATGGTTCTCATAGATATGGGCGTTGTTAATCACATGGGTAAAAATGCCGGGCCTGTATCCGGTGCACTGGGCCACAATATGTGCCAGCAGAGCATATTGAGACATATTAAAGGGCACTCCCAGACCCATATCTGCAGATCGCTGAACCAGCATGCAGTTGAGCCTGCCATCTGTAACGTCCCACATAGTCATAAATGCACAGGGGTGCAATGACCCTGTATCCAGCCATTCGTTCTGCCACAGGCTCATAATGTGCCTGCGTCCCTGGGGATCCCTCTTGATGCCGTCGATCAGGTTGTCAATCAGGTGGTACTTGCCCACAATCCATCCATAGGCGGTGCCGATGGTACCATCCTCCATCATCCATTCGTCCCAGATGTGCACGTTCTGCTCCTGCAATTTGCGAACGTCGTTGCTCTGATCCCTGTAGATCCACAGCAGCTCTCTGGTGGCCGTCCTGAAGGCTACCTTCTTAGTTGTAAGTATGGGAAACTCCTGCTCCAGGTCGAATTGCATAATCCTGTGGGGAAGCTTGTAGGTATTGGTAACTGTGCGGTTTGTATCGTAATATCCGTGATCCAATATGTCGGAGACTATGGCCAGATACTGTTCATCTGCTCTGCTCATACCCGTTATCTCTCCTTTGTCCGTATTGTACCTATTGTATCAAAGAGATATTCAAATTAAAAGGGAAACTCGGTGTGCTGCGGCACTTTGCACCACCGAGAATTTATTTATTGCACTGTTCATATTGGCCCATAGGACAACCATATAATCTCCCATAACGAAATCAGAGCTAGTCCAACATGTCAAAAGTAACCCAATTTCTAAAGTCCTATTCCCTGGGAGACTTCATATCCTTTGGCGCCTGTGTTCTGGCTGCAGCTGCAATATGCCTGTGGCTATGGGGCCTGCGCAGTCCCAAGGAGCCGGAGCCCCCGGTAGACGACCCCACTGTCTACACGGAAAACATTACTGTGCTCATGGACGGAGACGCCATTACTATAGATATGGTTCAATATCTCACCGGAGTTCTGGCAGTGGAAATGGGGCCTGATTTTTCGGAGGAGGCCCTCAAGGCTCAGGCAGTTGCTGCCTATTCCTATGCCAAATACAAGGTGGTCAATTCCCCCGGCAGCCACAAGGGGGGAGCGGATGTGTGCAACAGCCCCGCTCACTGTCAAGGTGGCCTGTTGGAACTGGCATACTATTCCAAGCGGGGAGATGACCTGGCTGAGCAGGCTGCTGCAAAGGCTGATTGGGACTATATGGAAAATTGCGTCCGTCAGGTCCTGGGGTACTCCGTGGAATATGAAGGTGAGGTAATCAACGCCATGTACCACGACAGCAGTCCCTATTCCACCGTGTCCTTTGAATCGGTATTCGGGTATGACGTGCCGTATCTCCAGGCTGTCAGCTCTCCGGAATTAATCGGATTTGAACCCCGCAGGCAGATGTATGTGTTCAGCACCGAGGAGTTGGCTGCCGCAGTCTCAGCCACCGGGGCCCAGAACATAACCATGACCACGGATACAGCCACAGGCCGTGTCAGCAGCGTTTCCATCAGCGACACCACCATGTCGGGAGTGGATTTCCGCAGCAAAACCGGAATTCGCTCTACATGCTTTAGCCTGTCATGTTCCGGTGGGAACGTGTACATATATACATTAGGTTGGGGACACGGAATCGGCCTGTGCCAGAGAGGCGCAGAAGTCATGGCCAGGCAGGGTTCCACCTGGCAGGATATCCTGCTGCATTACTATTCCGGAGTAACTATTGCCGGCCCTGAGGACAGCTGAATTATCTATGGCTATTTCTTGGATGTGCTGGAAATCTTCTCTCCAATCTTGGTCAGAACCTTGGCGGAAGCGCCTCCGATGAGGGTGCAGAATATAGCCTCAACAAGTCCGTTAACACCTACAAACATTACTGCAAATGCCAGGATAGACAAGCCTCCCCGCATTCCCTGTATATAGTCTGTGGAGCCAAAGATCAGCA
>CAZCOE010000105.1:0-9774 GCA_964500525.1 uncultured Clostridia bacterium
CTACTTAAACACCAAAACAGTATTTCTGTTGGAGAGAAAAAAGCTAATAGTATTAGAGCCCTCGTAATCAGCGGAAGTGGAGGAATTTCAACCCCGACAAAGAAAGAAGCTACTATGTACTTGATGGCAATAATATACGCCGTTTCCAGCCGACTTATTATCCAGCTTGTAGTCCCAGTATGAAATAAATATCCGAATGGTTACTTCTGTAACCTATGTTTTGAGTTTATTCCCGCTGAGCAAGTATGTCAATTATAAATTCATGGACGTAAAAAGGCCCGACAAAGTCGAGCCTTTGAACAAACTATACTGTTGCCAAAATTAAGCCTTGGGTCCTGCTGCAACCAGTGCCTTGCCAGCCTCATTATTCTCGTACTTGGAGAAGTTCTTGATGAACCTGGAAGCCAGATCCTGTGCCTTGGTCTCCCACTCAGATGCATCTGCATATGTGTCGCGAGGATCAAGAATCTTGGAATCAACTCCGGGCAGCTCGGTGGGAACCTCAAAGTCGAAATGGGGAATCTTCTTGGTAGGTGCGTTCAGGATATCGCCATTCAGGATTGCGTCGATAATGCCGCGTGTGTCCTTGATGGAGATACGCTTGCCTGTGCCGTTCCAACCTGTGTTTACCAGATAGGCCTTAGCGCCGCTCTGCTCCATCTTCTTGACAAGCTCCTCAGCATACTTTGTGGGGTGCAGCTCCAGGAATGCCTGGCCAAAGCAAGCAGAGAATGTGGGAGTGGGCTCTGTAATGCCCCGCTCTGTACCTGCCAGCTTAGCTGTGAAACCGGACAGGAAGTAGTACTTGGTCTGGTCAGGTGTCAAAACAGAAACTGGAGGAAGTACTCCGAAAGCATCAGCAGAGAGGAAAATAACGTTCTTAGCTGCAGGAGCTGCAGAAATGGGAGTAACGATGTTCTTGATGTGGTTAATGGGGTAAGAAACACGGGTGTTCTCTGTAACGCTCTTGTCGTTAAAGTCAATCTTGCCCTCTGCATCAAGTGTAACGTTCTCAAGAAGAGCGTTGCGCTTAATTGCGTTGTAGATATCGGGCTCGGAGTCCTTGTCCAGGTTGATAACCTTAGCATAGCATCCACCCTCAAAGTTAAATACGCCATTGTCATCCCATCCGTGCTCGTCGTCGCCGATCAGCTTACGCTTGGGATCTGTGGAAAGTGTGGTCTTGCCTGTGCCGGAGAGGCCAAAGAAAATAGCTGTGTTCTCGCCGTTCATGTCGGTGTTGGCAGAGCAGTGCATGGAAGCAATACCCTTAAGAGGCAGGAAGTAGTTCATCATGGAGAAGAGACCCTTCTTCATCTCGCCGCCGTACCATGTGTTGAGGATAACCTGCTCACGGGATGTAAGGTTAAATACAACAGCTGTCTCGGAGTTGAGACCCAGCTCCTTGTAATTCTCAACCTTGGCCTTGGAAGCATTGTATACAATGAAGTCAGGCTCAAAGTTCTCAAGCTCCTCTGCTGAAGGTGCAATGAACATGTTCTTAACAAAGTGTGCCTGCCATGCTACCTCAACGATAAAGCGAATAGCCATGCGTGTGTCCTTGTTGGCTCCGCAGAAAGCGTCAACAACGTAGAGCTTCTTGTTGGAAAGCTCCTTAACAGCCAGATCCTTGAGAACATTCCATGTCTCAACAGATGTGGGATGATTGTCATTCTTGTACTCGTCGGAAGTCCACCATACTGTGTCCTTGGATGTGTCATCCATAACAATGTACTTGTCCTTAGGGGAACGGCCTGTGTAAATGCCTGTCATAACGTTAACAGCGCCCAACTCACTGACCTGGCCCTTCTCATAGCCCTCAAGCTCAGGCTTGGTCTCCTCCACAAACAATGCTTCGTAGGAAGGATTATGTACAACCTCAGTGGTCCCGGTAATACCGTACTTGTTCAGATTAAGTTCTGCCATCTTGTATACAACCTCTCTCATTTAGAAATATGTGGCTGCAGGACCACATCCGGAAGGATTAATCTTACACGCCAAACTACCGCATGGTAGCATAGAAATCATACAATACCGGCCTGTAGAAATCAAGACAAATAATACAAAATAGTACAACCTGAAAGGATATTTTTTCTATCAATTTTCAATAAAACTGCACTTCAGGGCAGATATCTCTCCCAGTAGAGTTCTCCCCAATCGCTGGTGTCAAATGCCTTGCGGATCACGCTGCTCATAAAGGATAATTTAGCCTTCATTGTGTCATGGGCCATAAGGGCGTCAGCCATGTACGGGTCACCCATAACCATCTCCATTATTCGGGCTCTGTCCTCCCCTGCATAGGTTCTGCCATAGGAATCGACGAAATACACGCCGTCTGAACGCCAGTCATAATATGTCCAGTGCAACGAATCATCGTCGTAGTACTCATAGGAGTTGTAGTATTCAAATCCCTCCGGATTTAATCTATCCCAACCATCTTCCCAATTGTAATCGATATCCTGCATCTTTGATTCAATTGCGTGCCACAGCTCGTGGCCAAAATTGCCCTGTTGTCCTGCCTGATAGGTAACATCCATAGCTATATTGTAATTGTAGTTGCTCTTATAGAAATAGGCTATGGTGTTGTTGGTGGATTCAATTCTCCCTATCAGGTATATATTAATGCCGCCTGTTCCCTGGGAGTCCCGGAACTGCCTGAAGAATCCCTCAGGATAGCGTGCTGCCACCTGTTCAAACTCGCTAAGGGTATATGAGATAAGTTCTCTTTCATACTCCTCAGTATAATCATCTGTGTATTGGGATTGATAAGAAGAGTCAGACAAGGGCTTGGCACACTGGTTAGACAAATAGATCTTAACACCATACAGTCTTTCCAGTTCATCTGCCCTCTGTCTGAGTTCAGCCAGGTGATCCTCCACCTGTGGAACCACCAGTTCCTGCTGATAGGCGGTAATAATACTATTGTCAATGTAGTGTGCCCGGGTTAATTCTGCAGTACCTATGGAAGTGAACTCCATCAAATCCGTTCTGAGAATAACAACCTGCCAGGTGTCTCCTCTCTCCATGGCGGCCACCAGCATATCGTAATCACAGAGATAGTCCTCTATGGAGAATATGCTGTTGTTCTGAGCAGTAAAGTCACACTGGACAACATTGGTTCCATCAAAACGATACAGCTTATTTTCAATATCGCCTATATAGCTGCCACTCTCAGAATACATGTAGCTGTATACAAAGTAGGGGGAGCCCTCGATATACATATATCCGTTTACGTCCTCTTCCCCTTTTGACGGGAGATTAAGTGTAAACCTCTGCTCACCTATTTCATGAATCAGCTGGTAGCAATCTGTGCCATATCCAACTCCATATGCTGAGCCGTTATAGACAGACCTGGATACGTAGTTTGTATTGAGAGACAGGAGCTGTCCCATGCCTATGTCGTAGACCATGTATGCGCTGTCGTAGGTATAGGGAGAGGTGTGGACAGTCAGATAGACAGTGTTATTTGCGCTGTCATAGGTTTCCATATAACTGATTCTGAATCCATATGGAACCTGAATGCATGTGGATGTTCCTGCAGCAACGTCATTCTCATACAGATAGCCATCTGTAACCATATAATACTTGGAGAAATCTTCGTTGAAGATGGTGCCATAGTTTACGTTATCTATAGTTCGTAGAATGTTCAGCTCAGAATCCAGAATATAGTACTTATTTAAAATGGAGTCGGACACAAGTAGTCTGCCTGTATCAGGATCTGCCTTTTCAAAAATCCAGTCGGAAGAGAACTCAGGTCCCTGAGTGTATTGGCCTGTTACAAGATTGTAAGTGGCGGTATATGTTTTTAGATTCTCTACATCAGAGTAGTCTTCGTAGTTATAGTTCTTCCATGTCAAGAAAATGGTATCGTTCCCCAAATAGTGGATCTCGGGATAGTATTGCAGCGCATCAATATCCAGCTCCACCACATACTGCTGGGGAAGTATTTGGTCCAGGCCCGGCTCCGGGGTTGGGGTGGATGTTTGTACCGGTGAATGTACGCCTCCGGAGGGGACATCGGCTGTCTGATGCCATGGACCGCTACAGCCGGCGAAGGTAATCAGAATCAAGGCCAATACGACAGCTAAAATGCCCTTGTTAAGTCGTGATTTCATACTCGCCTCCAAAAAAAGTCCTATACTCAATTTGTACAGGACTACTTTACTCTTCTTCGTATTGGGTTACAACAGGTCATTAATTGAACTATTGCTGCAGAATACAGCTTACTGAAGCATGGCTGTCAATTTATCCATTAATTCCTGAGTTGGCTCCGATATATGCCCAAATGGAAAAGGGATATTCATGGATTTATATTTGGTCTCGCACAACTTGCGAAAGGCCAGCAGCTCCACGGACTTCACATTCCTATGTGCATCTCTTATTTCCCTGAGGCGTTGGATATTCTCAGCACAGTCGTTGATTGTTGGAATTACTACTTGCCTGAGTATGGTTGGTACGTCCATATCCTCCAGAATTTGCAAAAAATCCAGCACAGACCCCATATGACAGCCAACATTGTCCACATATTCCGGGTCACTTGTATACTTGATGTCCAGCAAAACTGTATCGGTAACGGACAGCAGCTTTTTAACCTGGGGATTTATGATAGATCCCGAAGTATCAAGACATGTGTTTATGCCTGCCTGGTGGCACAGTTCAAACAGGCTGGCCACTGCATCTGCCTGTATCAAAGGTTCCCCTCCGGACACGGTAATGCCTCCATCACAGCCGAAGAACTCCCTGTATCGGGCGACTTGCTTGGCCAGCTCTTCCACCGCCATCTCCTTCCCTGCAGCCATATTCCAGGTGTCCGGATTGTGGCAGCATTTGCACCGCAGATGACATCCTTGGAGAAAAACCACATAGCGAACTCCGGGGCCATCCAGTGTGCCCAGGGATTGAATGGAATGAACCTTTAGCATCATAGGGCCTGATGGAATGTGCGGCTTATAACCTCTTGCTGCTGCTGACGGGAGAGCTTGTGGAAATTTACCGCATAGCCTGATACGCGAATTGTCAGGTTAGGATATGCCTCGGGATTCTCATAGGCCTTGATCAAGGTCTCCCTATTCAACACATTTACGTTAATATGGTGGGCCATCTTGGCAAAATAACCATCCAGTATGGTCACCAGATTGGCACATCTGGCCCGGTCCGTGGTTCCCAAGGTATTGGGAGTGATGGAGAATGTGTTTGAAATTCCATCTCTGCAATCCTCGTAGCTGATCTTAGCCACAGAGCTCAGGGATGCAAGAGCACCGTTCTCCTCTCTGTTGTGCATGGGGTTAGCTCCGGGAGCAAATGGTTCCCCGGCCTTGCGGCCATCGGGAGTTGCGGCTGTATGTTTGCCGTACATTACATTGGATGTAATAGTCAGCACGGACAGGGTGTGGATAGCATTACGGTAGGTAGGTGTCTTGCGCAGTTCTGTTATTACTCTGTGAGTAATTCCCTTGGCAATCAGGTCTACCCTGTCGTCGTCATTGCCGAACATGGGGAAGCTGCCTGTGGTCTCAAAATTCTCAATATAGCCCTCAGCATTCCTGATTGGACGGACATTTGCGTACTTGATTGCAGACAGGGAGTCAGCAACGACCGAGAGACCTGCCACTCCAAAAGCCATAAAACGCTCTACATCAGTATCGTGAAGGGCCATCTGAATCTTCTCATAGGCGTATTTGTCGTGCATGTAGTGAATAACATTCATTGTATTCACATAGAGGCGCATGAGCCAGGAAATGTACTGTTCAAACCTTTCCTTGACCTGGTCATAGTCCAGCTTGTCTCCATGGATTACGGAGGTCTGTGGTCCGATATGAATGTTGCTGGAAATGTCGTAGCCTCCATTAAGAGCTATTAGCAAAAGCTTTGGCAGGTTGCATCTGGCACCGAAAAATTGCATTTGCTTACCTATCTTCATGGCGGATACACAACAGGCAATTGCATAATCGTCTCCATAGATGGGGCGCATCAGGTCATCATTCTCATACTGTATGGAATCTGTGTCCACGGATACCTTGGCGCAGAACTGCTTGAATGGGTCGGGAAGGGATTTGGACCAGAGAATTGTAATGTTGGGTTCCGGAGATGAGCCCAATGTATACAGGGTGTTCAGCAGACGGAAGCTGTTTTTGGTAACCAGGCTGCGTCCATCCTGACCCATGCCGCCTACTGCCTCGGTAATCCACATAGGATCGCCTCCGAACAGCTCGTTGTACTCAGGTGTACGGAGATGGCGGGCAATACGCAGCTTGATGACAAAGTCGTCCATCAACTCCTGGGCACCCTCCTCTGTAAGCAGGCCTCTCTCCATATCCCTCTCGATATAGATATCAAAGAAGGTGCTGACTCTGCCCAGGGACATTGCAGCTCCATTTTGCTCCTTGATGGCTCCCAGATATGCAAAATATGTCCATTGAATAGCCTCTCTGGCATCCTTGGCAGGCTGGGAAATGTCAAAGCCATACATGGAGGCCATTTCCTTAAGGTATTCCAGGAATCTGATTTGCTGGAAAAGTTCCTCGCTGAGCCGGGTGTTCTCCACGCTGAAGTCCCTGTGGGAAACGGCCCGCTTGTCTTCCTGCTTGCAGGCAATCAGGTAGTCCAGACCATAGAGAGCCACTCTCCTGTAGTCTCCGATAATACGTCCTCTGCCATAGGCGTCAGGCAGTCCTGTAATAACGTGGCACTTGCGGGCAGCCCGCATCTCATCGGAGTAGGCACGGAAAACTCCGTCGTTGTGGGTAGTACGGTACTTGAATACGTTCTCTACACTGTCGTCAAGCTTGTATCCATAAGCCTCGCAGGCCTGACGAACCATACGAATGCCGCCAAAGGGATTGACACTGCGCTTAAGTGGGCTGTCTGTCTGCATACCCACAATAATTTCATTATCCTTGTCAATGTATCCGGGGGCAAATGCAGCAAGAGATGACACTGTCTTGGTATCGATATCCAAAACACCGCCCTTTTCCCGTTCCTGCCTGAACAGGTCCTGAACTCGGTTCATCAGGTCTGTGGTGCGCTGTGTTGCCTTGGCTAAAAAGCCGCCATCTCCAACATATTCTCTATAATTAGTCTGAATAAAATCCCGGACATCAATGCTGTCCTGCCAAACTCCTGCCTTAAATCCATCCCAGTTTGCATGTGTCATAAATACTCTCCTAAACATAAAAAAGGGCAAATCAGCAAAAACTGATCTGCCCAGACGGTCGGCCAATATACCTTCGCACTCCCCTGCGGGAATCCGCTGATCCGTCAGTCATGCAAAGGCTTCATTTCGCAGGTTATTGTATTTCATTTTTGGACTTTTGTCTACACCCAAATATTATTCAGTGAAGAGTTAAAGGTGATGAGTTAATAATTCTGGTCCCTATGATCCCATGGTCTTTGATCAGTGATGAGTGATGAGTAAAGAGTTATGAAAACACCATTGAGCTGATACTTATAATCAGACTGCAATGGTGTTTTCAATGGACTGCCCATTAATCATAAGGAGGGGGCAGGTAATAACTATTCTATTGCTAAGGCAGAAGACATTTGATGTCAGGCTTTAGTCATAATCTTCCGATTCATAATCAATCACTCTGCCTGTTGTAGCATCGATTTCATAATCGTATTCTGTTACGTCCGCGCAGAATTCCACATCATATACTTGTATGCCGTCATCTGTATCCAGTTCAACCTTGATAAAGGTGGCAGCATCAGCGGAAATACCGGCGTGATTCAGGGCAATTTCCTTGGCCATTGCGGCTGTAATTGCTGTTTCCT
Organism: uncultured Clostridia bacterium; assembly: GCA_964500525.1. Taxonomy (GTDB): domain Bacteria; phylum Bacillota; class Clostridia; order RGIG7378; family RGIG7378; genus RGIG7378. The sequence continues at coordinate 7,771 of CAZCOE010000105.1, forward strand.
GGGGAGACTGAGTAGTATCTTTTATAATATCATCGGTGTCATCGTCTTCGATAGATTCCTTAGAGGACTTAAGGACTGCTCCTGTATAGGCATCAATCTTATAATCGTATTCCATTGTACCGGAAGTAAAATCGATTTCGTACTCATCTACGCCGTCATCTTTATCGAGATCTGCGCGCAAAAAACTGACGTCAGATGGGGCTATTCCTGCATGAGTAAGGGCAATTTCCTTGGCCTCATCGGCAGTGATCATGGGACCCTGAGGTGGCTCAGTTGCGTCCGGTGTAGATTCACCAGGGTCATCAATTTCCACCGGTTCACTGGAGGATTTGATAACTTCTCCCGTTTCTGCATCGATCTTGTAGTCGTATTCGGTTGTGCCTGCTGTAAAGTCGATTTCGTACACAGTTACTCCGTCATCTGTGTCCAGTTCCACATGGATATAGCTGACATCCGAAGCTGTAATTCCGGCGTGTGCCAGAGCAATTACCTTGGCTTCTGAAGCAGAAACCGCTGTGGTTGACTGATTGGCCTCGTCTTCCTCATTGGCATCCTCAACAGCATCCTCGATATTCTCCCAGATACTGTCATCTGCATCATAGTCAACAATATCGCTGATGTCTATGTCCTTCTCGACAACCAATGCTGCGATTTCGCGAATATTCATCTTGGCAAGGGTTTCACGGTTGAGGGAATCGTCCTTGGTGCAGAGATTGATAATCAGTGTTGCCTTGCCGAAGGATATACCTTGGGCGGAAGCAAATTCCCTGGCGTCGGTGTTGTCGGTGACGGTCTGATTGACGACAGAAGCTGTGATATTGTTATCCTTGAGGGATGAGTTGATGTCGGTCAGGATCAGGTTCCGGATGTGGGTTGCACGATTCTCATCTTTGTTTTGCACAGTGACAAGAATGCTGCTTTCTCCATCAATCAGATAACCATTTTTAACCATGGAGCCAACGATAGCATTAACAGCTGCCTTCAGATCCGTATTCTTCAGATTCATACCGTCCAGCACCTTCTGGGCGTCGCTGTTGATGGCGGTAACATCCAGTACCACATCATTCTTGTTGGTGGAAATCTCGATGCCGGGATTAACATCAATGTTTACAATGGAATCCACAGTCAGATTCTTCAGATAATAATTGCCTCCGAATATGCCGCAGACCAACAAAAGGCAAGCGGCTGCAGCAGCGGCAATCCAGCGTGTGGTACGTCTCTTTGTATTATTTGCAACAGTTATGGTTTTGTTCATGCGAATCGTCCTTTCTCCTTGAACGATGCTTTGCGCAATACGATTGTACATATCTCCGGGAATCATCTGCTTGGAAGCGTCAGAAAGGCGCTTTTCGATATGCTCTGCCTGATTATTTTTCATTCTAAAAGACCCTCCTCTTTAGCTCTGATACGCAGTTTTTTGATTGCTCGGTGATACTTGGACAGTACGGTATTCAGCGGCAAATCCAGTAATGCGGCAATCTCACGGTTTTTCAACCCGGAATCGGCATGCAGCATTACAATTTGCCGTTCCTGGCTGTCCAATGCCATCATCAGGCCTTTGATTAATATACGATCCTCCACGGAATCGATCCGCGCTATGGCCTCTTTGCTCTGAATCTGCAGGTCGTCGATATCGGTGGTCCTACTGTTGCTGCGCAATCGCATTATTGCGTAATTGCGGGCTATAGTCAGAATCCACGACATCGGCTTGCCCATTGGCTTATAGTCCGGAGCTGATTTGTATACCGTTAAAAAAGTATCCTGCAAAACATCCTCTGCATCATGTGGGTTGTTTGTGATAGAAAGGGCAAAACCGTAAACACTGCCGGAAGCACTCTCATAGAGTTGACGTAATGCTTCCATATCTCCCTGTGCTATGCGCTCCATAACCGAATCATCCACCGTCGACGAATCGGATGACTGGGAAATGGGCGCTGATACATTAATCAACATGGCCTTTGTCCTTTCACCTAAATAATGCAGGAGAATGCATTTTTATTGCAC
>CAZCOE010000106.1:0-17999 GCA_964500525.1 uncultured Clostridia bacterium
ACTCATCACTCTACACTATTCACTTCAGGTGCGTCGTCTCGCTGCGCACCTGAAATTGACTTTATGCTTGCAAATAGGCTATAATCTATTAGATTCGGATACTATGCCGGAGCGGAGGTTGCGCGTATGTCTAAGAGGATAGACAGTCCCATGCTTTGTGATTTATCTAAGGCTCTGCTTGCCTTGAAAACAGAGGAGGAATGCATTAGCTTCCTCAACGATTTGCTGAGCATCAAGGAAATGAATGCTATTTCCCAGAGATGGCAGGTGGCGGTAATGCTGCGTTCGGGAGAAAAATACTCGGATATCAGCCAATCCACCGGAGCCAGTTCTGCCACCATCAGCAGAGTGAGCAAGTGTATAGATAACGGAGAGGGCGGCTACGCCACACTACTTGATAGATTGTACCAGAGGTAAAGAAACATATGAAATTATTAGACGGAATTATCGGAACATACAGCGAGAGAGCACTTAAGAAGGTACGCCCCATTGCAGACAAGGTGGAGGCCCTGGAGCCTAAATTCCAGCAGCTCACAGACGATGAGCTTCGGTCAAAGACCCAGGAGTTCAAGGATCGCTATGCTGCAGGAGAGACATTGGAGCAGCTGCTGCCGGAGACCTTCGCCACTGTGCGGGAGGCCTTTGTCCGCACCCTTAAGAAGCGTCCATTCTATGTACAGATTCTTGGCGGTATCGTATTGCATCAGGGCAGGATTTCCGAGATGAAAACCGGCGAAGGCAAAACCTTCGTGGCCGTTATGCCTGCATACCTGAACGCTCTCACCGGACAGGGAGTGCACATTGTTACAGTTAATGACTACCTGGCCAAATTCCAGAGCGAACAGATGGGCCTGGTGCTCAACTTCCTGGGCATGTCAGTAGGCTGCATTCTCCACGGACTTACCAACGAACAGCGCCGTCATGCATATGCCTGCGATATCACATATGGCACCAACAACGAGTTTGGCTTTGACTACCTGAGAGACAACATGGTTATGGACCTGTCCGATAAGGTTCAGCGCAAGCTGCACTATGCCATTGTGGATGAGGTGGACAGCATCCTGATCGATGAGGCCAGGACTCCCCTTATTATTTCCGGCGCCGGAGACAAATCCTCAGACCTGTACAAGAGGGCCGACATGCTGGCCAGGAGGATGACCCCCTATTATGTCACCCAGGTGGAGAGCCGGGAGTTCGCCGGTGAGGCCAATGAAGAGGCTGACTATATTGTTAATGAGAAACAGAGATCCGTTACCCTGACACCTAAGGGAACCCAGAGGGCCGAGAATTACTTTGGAATTGAGAGCCTGTCCGACCCTGACAACCTGACTCTGCTGCACCACGTAAACCAGGCTATCAAGGCCCATGGCATTATGAAGAGGGACAGGGATTACGTGGTCAAGGACAATCAGGTTCTCATCGTTGACGAGTTCACCGGCCGTATTATGTACGGCAGGCGCTTCAACGAGGGACTGCATCAGGCTATTGAGGCCAAGGAGAATGTGAAAATCGAGAAGGAAAGCCGCACCATGGCCACCATCACATTCCAGAACTACTTCAGACTGTATGAGAAGCTCTCCGGCATGACCGGTACAGCCTTGACCGAAGAGGACGAGTTCGATCAGATCTACGGAATGGACGTTATCGCAATCCCCACCAACAAGCCTATGATCCGTATTGACGAGAATGACTCCATATACAAAAACGTGAGGGCTAAGCTGAACGCAGTTGTAGAGGATGTGGTACAGTCCCATGAAAAGGGACAGCCGGTGCTGGTTGGTACCATATCTGTAGAGAAGAGCGAACAGCTCAGCGCCATGCTTCGCAGGAGAGGGGTGGAGCACAATGTGTTGAACGCCAAGTTCCACGACAGAGAGGCCGAGATTGTGGCCCAGGCCGGCAGATACGGAGCAGTTACCATTGCCACTAACATGGCCGGCAGAGGTACCGATATTCTGCTGGGAGGCAACCCTGAATTCCTGACCAAGCAGCAGCTGCGCCAGGAGGGATTCGGGGAGCATGCAGTGGCCGAGGCCAACGCATATGGCAAGACAGATGACCCGGAGGTGCTGGCAGCCAGAGCCAGATATGCGGAGCTCTATGTGGAGAACGAGAAGATTACCAACGCTGAAAAAGAGCGGGTTGTGGCCGCAGGAGGCCTATACATCATCGGTACTGAGAGACACGAGTCCCGCCGTATTGACAACCAGTTGAGAGGACGTTCCGGCAGACAGGGTGACCCGGGCAAGTCCAGATTCTACATCTCTCTGGAGGACGACCTGATGCGCCTGTTCGGCGGCGAGAAAACCTATGCCCTGGTAGAGCGCCTTGGATTGCCGGAGGATACGCCCATCGAGGCAGGGATACTCAGCAACGCCATAGAGTCTGCCCAGAAGAGAGTAGAGGGCAGGAACTTCGACATCCGCAAGAACGTTCTCCAATACGACGATGTAATGAACCAGCAGAGAACCATTATCTACGAGCAGAGAGACAGAATCCTCAGCGGCGCAGATATACATCAGCAATATGTGAAGATTATGACTTCCCTTGTGGACCAGATGGTTCACACCTATTGCAGCGAGTCCTCCAACTCCTCTGACTGGGATTGGAACGGCATAAAGAACTACCTTACGGATATTTTCTTCGAGAGCGAAGAGCTGGAGGCTCTGGGATTAGACAGAGACAAAATCTCCAGAGAGAAGTTCCGGACCAGACTCCAGGAGGCAGTAGCCTCCAAGTACGCTGCCAGAGAGCAGGAATTCGGCGCGAACGTCATCCACCAGATAGAGAGACTTGTTATGCTCCGCCACGTAAATCAGCGCTGGATGGCCCATATAGACGCCATGGAGGACCTGAAGAACGGCATTGGTCTGAGAGCTGTTGGACAGAGAGATCCTGTTCAGGAGTACAAGTTCGAGGGCTTCAACATGTTTGACGAGATGAACCGGTGCATCCGGGAGGATTCAGTCAAGGTTATGATGAGGGGCCGCATGGTTATGAGCCAGCAAACTCAGCCTGTCCAGAAGCCTATGGACCTCAAGGCCGTCAAAGAGGATTCAGAGAGCGTCCTCCGCAGAGATATGAACCAGTTTGAGAAGGCCGGCACAGCTATGGGCAAGTCCGCTCCCGTAAAGCAGCCTATGGTAAATGATGCCAAGGTAGGCAGAAATGACCCATGTCCCTGTGGATCCGGCAAGAAGTACAAGAACTGCTGTGGAAAGAATCAATGATAGACATATCCGGAGAAATCAGCAGATATAGGAGCCTCAACGAGAATTGCGACGATGGCGACAGAAACGCAGCCTATAACCGGGTGTTGGACCGGGTTAAGCTGGGGGGCTACGATGTGGCTATTCTGGAACTGAGAGGCATTATCCGTGACAATCCTGAGTTTACCGAGGCCAGGGTGCTGCTTGGCCTGTGCCTGATGGCCACTGAGAAGTACCGTGACTCCTACGCTGAGCTGGAATATGCAGTGCGCCAACAGCCTGCGGGCATTATGGCCATCAAGTACATCGACAGCATGGTGGAGAACGGCATTAAGATTGGCGATATTGGAGAAGGCTATCGCCAGGTATTGCAGAACAGGGACTTTAACCTGGACAAGCTGCCCAGGCTGGAGCGGGAGAAGCGGATTTATCTGCCTGCAGGAGTTCTGACCGGTGCCTGGGCCAAACAGGTTGTATTCTTTATTGTAGGCGCGGTTATTGCATTCTTTGTGGCAATGGCTATTTTCACAGGAGATGAAGCCCCGGGAAACATCACTGTAACCCCCATTCCCACTGCTGCTGCAGACGATCTGGTGGCTATGTCCCAGAGAGTCCAGGAACTGGAAACCCAGATTGAAAACCTGACCCAGACCGTCAACATCGCCCAAGGAGATGCGGAATACTGGAAGACCGCAGCCAAGCTGTATACGCTGGGCCTGTTGTTCGACAATGGCAAATATGAGGAGGCAATGTCATTGTTGGAGAAGATAGCGGAATTAAATGTGCGAGATAGTGAAGATAAGTACCTTGACGAAGTTATATATGGTGATAAACTTCCAAGCTATATGAACTCTGTTTTGGGAGAGATGGACACCAAGTATTCCCAGGGAGACCATGCAGGAGCCCTGGAGAAGGGGTTGGAGGCCATCAGATGTGCTGAGTTGTTTGATCAGGAGAGCCTGCCCCAGGGATATGACAGAGCCCTGTATATTTGCGGTATGTGCACCGAGGCCAAGGATGGCCTGGAGGCTGCAGAAAAGTACTACAAGGCTATTACAAAACTATTCCCTGAGGACAACCAATACTACGCCTCCGCATTGGAAAAGATAACCCCAGTTACAGAGGACATTACTACGGAAACGGGAGATGTGACACAATGAAATACCTTAGCACCAGGGGACAATCCCACAGGGTTACCGCAGCAGAGGCCATACTCAGGGGAATTGCACCTGACGGAGGACTGTATTGCCCCGAATCTATACCTGCCATTGACGCAGATTTTATATCAAAACTATGTACCATGGACTATAACAGGAGAGCTGCAGCAGTTCTCTCCCTGTTTATGGAGGATTTCACAGAGGAGCAGCTGCTGACAGAGGCCACAGCCGCCTATAGCACCTTTGACGAGTATGGTGTTGCACCCCTGGCCAAGCTGGGCCATGAGTGCAGCATAATGGAACTGTGGCATGGACCCACCTGTGCATTCAAGGACGTGGCCCTGCAGATGCTGCCCAGATTGCTTCGCATGAGCAAGGAACAGCTGGGAGTACATGAGGAGACCTGCATATTGGTGGCTACCTCCGGAGACACAGGCAAGGCTGCCCTGGAGGGATTCAAGGATGTTCCCGGAGTTTCAGTTACAGTGTTTTACCCCAGCCAGGGTGTCAGTGTGGTCCAGCGCACTCAGATGGTCACCCAGCAGGGCAGCAACGTACATGTAGCTGCCGTAGAGGGCAACTTTGACGATGCCCAGACCGGCGTCAAGAGAATATTCGGAGACAGGGAGTTCGCCGAGGAGCTGGCCTGCCGGGGACAGAAGCTCAGCTCCGCCAACAGCATTAACTGGGGCAGGCTGGCACCGCAGATTGTATACTATTTCTCTGCCTATGCAGATCTGGTCAATTCCGGATCCATAGAGGCAGGAGATAAGGTAAACTTCTGCGTTCCCACAGGCAACTTTGGCGACATTCTGGCTGGTTGGTATGCAAAGGCAATGGGCCTGCCGGTGAACAAGCTGATCTGCGCCTCAAATGCAAACAAGGTTTTGACGGATTTCTTCGAAACAGGCACATACAACAAGAACAGAGAGTTCTTTAAGACCGGATCCCCCTCTATGGACATTCTGATTTCCAGCAACCTGGAGAGAATGCTGTATCATGTGACAGGTTCTGCCGCAACTGTAGCTGAATTGATGGAACAGCTGAATACAAATGGATCCTACACCCTGGACGATGATTCAATGGAGACTCTCCGCAGAGATTTTGCCGCCGGATATGCGGATGATGCAGCATGTGCAGCCACCATCAAGGAATTGTTCGGCAAGTACTCCTACCTCTGCGACACCCATACAGCAGTTGCATATGCTGTATACAGGGACTATGTTGCTAAGACAGGAGACGGGACAACTACTGTAGTGCTGTCTACGGCCAGCCCGTTTAAGTTCGTTGGATTTGTTCTGGGGGCACTTACAGATGCTGACTACAGCAATGCAGACGAATTCCGGCTTCTGAGGGAGCTAAGCCTTGTGTCCGGCAACAGGATTCCTGCCCCTTTGAGAGACCTGGAGACCCGCCGGGTGCTTCACAACACTCTCTGCCGCAAGGAACATATGAAAAACACAGTAAACGACTTTTTAAAGAGATAAGAAGACAAAATGACAGATAAAAGATCGGAATACATATTGGTAGACAGGCATATATTGCCTCCCGTCATTTCCAAGGTGCTGGAGACTAAGACTATTCTGTCCCAAAATCCCCACAGATCCGTCCAGAGTGTGGTGGATGAACAGGGAATCAGCCGCAGTGTATATTACAAATACCGGGATTATGTGCACCCCTTCTACGAAACCTCCTACGGCCGGGTATTGACAATAATATTTGTAGTTGAAGATGTTTCCGGAACACTTTCCGCCATTATCAACATTATGGCAAGGGCAAACCTGAACATCGTTACCATAAACCAGAACATTCCCATTAACGGCTTGGCAGATATTTCCGTATCTGTGGAGACCGACAAACTGGAGGGTCGAATGTCCGATGTGATACACAGGCTCAAGGAAATAGATGGGGTTCGAAAGTGCGAGATTATCGCCAGAGACTAATCATACCACAGGAAAGGTTATCAAAATGGCAAAGAGAATTACTGTAGCAGTTATGGGATATGGAGTTGTAGGTTCCGGCGTATGCAGCATTCTGGCAGACAGACAGGAGAAAAACAGCGCATATGCAGGCTGCGACCTTCGTCTAAAGAGAATACTGGATGTCAGGGACTATCCGGACAGCCTGTTCATCAATCTGTTTACCAAGAACTTTGACGATATACTTGATGACCCGGAGATCAACGTGGTGGCAGAGTGTATTGGCGGCACAGGAGTGGCATATAAGTTCACCAAGGCATTGCTGGAGAAGGGCAAGAGCGTGGTCACTTCCAACAAGGCCATGGTTGCAGCCCATGGGTGTGAGATGCTGGAAATTGCCAAGAGCAATGGCTGTCACTACATTTTTGAGGCTGCTGTAGGCGGGGGAATTCCTATTATACGCACATTGAGAAACAGCTATGCCTGCGAGGAAATCAAGGAGATTTTCGGCATCCTGAATGGCACCACCAACTATATGCTTACAAAAATGCGCTTTGAGGGCACCGACTACAGCGAGGCTCTGGAGGATGCCCGCAAGAGAGGCTATGCTGAGGCTGACCCCACAGATGACGTGGAAGGCTACGATGCCTGCCGCAAAATTGCTATCCTGGCATCCCTGGCGTGGAATCGGTTTGTAGACTACCGTCAGATCCCTGTAACAGGCATCTCCGGTGTTACGGCAGAACACATTGCAATTGCAGCAGCTACAGGCAATGTGATCAAACTGGTGGGACGCTGCAGAATGGACAACGGCAAGGTATATGCCATGGTTTCTCCCGTAATGGTCAGGGAGGATAACCCTCTGGCCGGAGTAAATGAGTCCTATAACTCTATCCTTGTCAATTCCGACAATCTGGACAATTGCATGTTCTACGGAAGAGGCGCCGGCAGACTGCCTACGGCCAGCGCAGTGGTTTCCGACATTGTGGACATAGCCTCCGGCCTCAGACCGATTTACTACAATTGGAATCAGGACAATGCAGCCAAGGTAGAGGAAGGAGACGAATTCTACTCCGAGTTCTTTATCTATGCAGAGTCCCAGGATATTGCCGCAGCAGAGACCTCAGCCAAGGAATTGCTCAGGTCCAGGATTCAGCAGACTGAGATCAAGGATCCGGCCCTGGCAGCAAAGGCAGTGGCATTTACCACAGTCAAAATGCGGTACAGAGACCTTAAGGTATCTCTGGATCTGCTGGCAGATATGCCCGGCAATGCCAAGGTCAAATTGTGTATGCCGGCAGTTCTCTGAATAAGTATATCAGGCCAATGACGGCACAAAAAACCGTTCCCAGATATCAGGGAACGGTTTTGCATTGAAACAAATCTGATACTAAATGGTACCGGCCAGGATGCAAAAAGCTCGGGGTTTAGTCGAACTTGCCATCTGTAATGGTCTGAACAGACTTAGCCAAAGCCTGGTACTCGCAGTAGATCTGCTTGCCATGCTCATAGCCGCTGGGCTCCAGGTGATAGAAAATCCTGGGACGACGGCCGTGACGGATGGTGTAGCTTGTCACCATATTTGCGTCAGTCAGCTTGTACAGAACAGGGTACAGAGCACCTTCCTTAAGAACGTACTTGCCATCTGTACGCTTAAGAATCTCACGAACCATCTGATATCCGTACATATCTGACTCGGACAGCAGGCTCAAGACAAGTAATTCAACAGTGCCCTTTTTCATGCTATCAAACAGGGTCATTTGGTATCCCTCCTTATGATTTATAATGTTTCAAACTATACTTATATGTTACTATAACCTAAAATTAAGTCAAGGGCTTCAGCGCAAATATTGACTAAAAAAGATGCGCTTTAGTCTCCAGGGTTAATATGATATAATTTCTAATTAAAAATAAACATTCCGGAGGTTAATTCCAGATGCTGGATAAGCTCAAGAATATAGAAGACAGATACGAGGAGATCAACTATAAGCTGGCAGAGCCTGACATTACCACCAAGCAGCGGGAATACCGCATGCTGATGAAGGAATATGCAGACCTTACGGAATTGGTGGACAAAATAGGCAAATATCGCCGCACCCTGTCCGAGTTGGCAGATGTGGAGGCTATGCTGGAAAAAAATACCGAGGACCCGGATATGGAACAGCTGCTCCGGGAGGAGCATTCGGAGCTGAAATCCAGGATTCCCCAATTGGAGGAGGAAATCCGCATCCTCATGACACCCAAGGACCCTGCAGATGATAAAAACGTTATCATAGAGATCAAGGGAGGAGTAGGCGGCGAGGAGGCAGCCCTGTTTGTGGGAGACCTGTTCAGAATGTACTCCAAATATGCGGAGTCAAAGGGTTGGAACATTTCCGTCAGCGATTCCAACGAAACCGAGCTGGGAGGATTCAAGTCTGTGGAATTTACCGTTGAGGGACACGGCGCCTACAGCAGATTCAAATACGAGGGCGGTGGTCACAGAGTCCAGCGGGTTCCTGAGACGGAGTCCCAGGGCCGTATCCATACCTCCGCAGTTACAGTTTCAGTCACTCCGGAAATGGACGATTTTGAGTTTGAGATGGATATGAATGACCTGAAGATAGACACCTATCGTTCCGGAGGAGCAGGTGGACAGCACGTTAACAAGACCGACTCCGCTATCCGCATTACCCACCTTCCTACGGGTCTGGTGGTTACATGTCAGGACGAACGTTCTCAGCTGAAGAACAAGGAGCGGGCCATCAAGATTATGCGTTCCAAGCTGTATTCCATGGAGTTGGAGCAGCGGGAGAACAAGCTCAAGTCCGAGAAAAAGTCCCAGGTAGGCAGCGGAGACAGAAACAGCCGCATCAGGACATACAACTTCCCCCAGGGCAGAGTCACCGACCACAGAATAGGCCTTACCCTTTACAAATTGACCACATTCATGAACGGGGATATGGACGAGATGATCAACGCATTGACCACAGCTGACAGAGCGGACAAGCTGGGCAGCGGAGAGAACGCAGATGATTGAGGCGAAAGACCTGGGCCTGCAGAGTGCGCCGGACAGAGACACCGCGTATTGCATTCTGGGGGGATCAGAGGACAGTAAAATATTTGAAGAGGCCGGCAGGATAGTCCGAGAGGGAGGAGTGGTTGCATTCCCCACTGAGACTGTGTACGGCCTGGGAGCCAGTATATACTGTGAGGAGGCTATCGACAGAGTATTTCGTGCAAAGGGCAGGCCCAACGACAATCCTCTGATTGCCCATATTGCAGATATGTCCGGATTGGAACAGTTGGCTGCCACAGTGCCTGACAATGCACTCAAGCTGGCTGAGGCCTATTGGCCCGGTCCCATGACATTGGTATTGCCCAAGCTGCCATTGGTTCCGGATGCTGTCACAGCAGGACTGGACACCGTAGGTGTCAGAATGCCCTCGGACCCCAATGCCCACAATTTCCTAAAGGCCGCTGCCGTGCCTGTTGCAGCGCCCAGTGCCAATCGCTCGGGACGCCCCAGCCCCACCAAGGCCCAGCACGTATTGCAGGATATGAACGGCCGCATAGATATGATTCTGGACGGAGGAGAGTGCCTCTGTGGTTTGGAGAGCACCGTTATCGATTGCTCCGGTCAAGGCATCGCCATACTTCGCCCGGGATACGTTACTGCCCGGATGATCTATGAGGCTACAGGCATAGAGCCCACTGTTGGCTACGGCACCGTCACAGGAAATACTGTGCCTAAGGCACCGGGCATGAAGTACCGCCACTACGCCCCCCAGGGACGCCTGTATGTGGCCTTGGAGAATGGTTCCAATGGAGATTCGGCGGACCACTGCAGCCGCCGTATAAGAGATGCATACGATGAGAATTTTGCACAGGGCCACAAATGTGTTATTCTTGTAACTAAGCAGGATGAGAAAGACTTCGGCACGCGAAACACTATTCTCATAGGAGACAGGACAGACCTCTCAACTGTTGCCCACCGGGTGTTTGACGCATTCAGACAGTGCGACAGAGAGGGATACGATGTGATCTATATGCGCGGAGTGCCTGACACAGGAGTTGGCGCCGCCATTATGAATAGAGTAATTAAGGCCTCGGAGGGTCGGATCTGACCCGGAAAGGAGACGTATGAGCAGACCTAGTTGGGATGATTATTTCATGGACATTGTAGAGGTTGTAAAGACCCGCAGCACCTGCATTCGCAGGCAGGTGGGTGCAATCATAGTCAAGGATAACCGAATACTGGCCACCGGCTACAACGGTGCACCCAGCAAATGCAAACACTGCGAGGATGTGGGATGTCTAAGACAGCAGCTGGGTATTCCTTCCGGACAGCGCCACGAGCTCTGCAGGGCAATTCACGCAGAGCAGAACGCCATCGTCCAGGCAGCAGCCGCCGGCATATGTATCAGCGGCGCCACACTGTACTGTACCACCCAGCCCTGCGTGCTCTGTGCCAAGATGATGATTAACGCAGGCATCAAGCGCATTTTGTACAAGGGAGATTATCCCGACGAGCTGGCACTCAGCATGTTGAGCGAGGCCGGCGTGGAGACGGTGAGGGTCCAATAATGTACTACCAGTATTTAATCGCCTTTGCCGCAGCCTTTCTGCTGGCTTTTGCTTTGGTGCCCCTTGCAAGGAAACTGGCCTGCAGTTTAGGCGTTATAGACATTCCCAGATATAGAGGCATGCACCGCAAGCCTGTTCCTCTTATGGGTGGAGTGGCAGTTTTCAGCGCATTTATGGTAACAATGCTGAGCCTATCTGCCTTGAGCGTGTTTAACATAGTAGACTTTGAGCCCAGCCCCAGAATGTGGCAGCTGTTGGCCGGGTGCCTGATTATCGAGGCCATAGGCATTTCCGATGACCTGTACGACCTGTCCTACAAAATCAGGATGCCCTTCCAGCTGTTGGCCGCGATTTTTGTGGTTATGGGCAATCGCATTGAATGCATTACAAACCCATTTACAGCACAGGGATACTCGGTTCTGCCCACCTGGCTTTCCTGGACCATCACCATTTTATGGGTTGTGGGAATGACCAACGCCATGAACCTTATTGACGGTCTGGATGGCCTTTCCGGAGGTATCTCCGCCATCACGGCCATATGTATGTTCACTATTGCCTTGATGAACGGCGATGTTCTGGGGGCCTTTATCGCAGTGGTTTTGGCAGGCAGCGTTCTGGGCTTCCTGCCCTACAATTTGTTCCCTGCCAGAATATTCATAGGGGATTCGGGAGCACCCTTGCTGGGATTCATTCTGGCAGCGGTTTCCATAAGCGGCTCCTACAAAATGGCGGCCACCATATCCATAACGGTTCCCATTTTCCTCATGGCAGTTCCCCTGTTTGATACCGCATCCTCTATTATTCGCAGAGTGGCCAAGGGCCAGTCGCCCATGCATGCAGACAGACAGCACCTGCACCACAAGCTGGTGGATCTGGGCTTCAGCAAAGAGGAGGCCGTACTTATACTGTACGCTATTTGCATGGCCTTTGGAGTTTTGGCAATTATAGTCACAGGCGTAGGTCCGGTAGCCGCAGTATGCGTGTTCCTGGTACTGGCCGCAGCCATTTCCATATTTCTCATTTTCAGCTACAGGGCAAGCGCCAGGAAGCGTGGAAAACCTGTGGTGGAGGAGGACTCCGAGGAGACTCTGGAGGGACATAGGATCCTGTTCGTCACGTCCTATAAGCTCATCGACAATATATCGGCTCAGGCCAAGGCATGCTTATCTGAGAACATGGACGTGAAGGTTTGCGTCGTGGGGCGAATGGCCCAGCAGGATATAGATGAGAAGGCCCTGACACAGATTGGCGTTGCTGTTCACAAGGATGTATGGCAGGAGACAATTCCCCGGATAGCCGCAGAATTTGCCCCTGAGATAGTGGTGGTTTCCGGAGAGGACTACGTAGCATACGGTACAGTTAAACATTTCTCCGAAAATACAGAGATTACCATTGCCCACCTTATGAAACCAAGGAGCAAGATACGCACATATGAGGAAAATTACATTATCGATCAGTCCACAGACACCATCCGCACCGCGGATCTGGGAGAGACCGACGAGGCAGAAATCGGCCGGCATTTCCTGATTTATCTCAAAAACAACATTTTTATCCAGAGTGATTAACCTAAGGAAAAAGGTAAAAAATATATCCGGAAGAATGACTTAGGAGTATAGATGGCAAAATACGTTTTACAACAATACAAGGGCAGGTTGAACAGCAGGATCAAAATATCCGGATGCAAGAATGCGGCACTGCCAATTATGTGCGCCGGGACACTGTCAACGGAGACAAGCACTATCAGCGACATCCCTGACCTGATTGATGTAGATATTATGAAGGATATTCTGGTCCATTTAGGCGCAAATATCCAATACGACAAGAAGACAAAGACTATGTCCATCAGCTATGGGGGCAATGGTTCCTTTGAGGCACCCTACGATATGGTGGACAAGCTCCGGGCATCGGTGCTCAGCATGGGTGTATTGCTGGCCACCAAGGGTATGGCCAAGGTTGCTTCCCCGGGAGGCTGCCCTATAGGTGCTCGCCCCATCGACCTGCATCTCAAGGGATTCGCAGCTATGGGTGCCGAGATTCAGCAGGGCCACGGATATGTTATGGCAATGGCCAGCAAGGGCCTCCATGGAGCCACTATATATCTGGACTTCCCCAGCGTAGGCGCCACCGAGAATATTATGCTGGCTGCAGTTACAGCCAGGGGAGAAACCATTATCGACAATGCGGCAAATGAGCCGGAAATCGTGGATCTGGCCTCGTTCCTGTCCTCAATGGGCGCCGACATTTCCGGAGCCGGAACGGACAAGATCAGGATACAGGGCGTAAACAAGCTCCATGCTGCAGAACACACCATTATGCCCGATCGCATTGAGACTGAATCCTTTATGGCAATTGCCGCTATTCTGGGCGGGCGATTGGAGATAGTCAATGCAATTCCTGAGCACGTTAAGCCTGTTACAGCCAAGCTCAGAGAGATGGGATGCACTGTCACCGAGGAGGAGGGCTGCATCGTGGTTGAGACGCCCGAGAATTCAAAGCTCAAATCCGTGGATATCAAAACACTGCCTCATCCCGGATTCCCTACGGACATGCAGGCGCCATTTACCTCCCTGTTGTGCAAGACAGCAGGCACGGGAATTATTACCGAAACAGTATTCGAAAACAGATTTCTCCATGTGCAGGAACTCAAGCGCATGGGTGCAAATATTAAGATTGACGGACGTACCGCGTATATAGAGGGAGGTTTGCCCCTTACAGGAACCAAGGTCAGGGCCATGGACCTCAGGGCAGGTATGGCCATGGTTCTGGCAGGACTGTTTGCAGAGGGACAGACAGAGATTGACAACATCTACCACATCGAGAGGGGCTATGAGGACCTGCCCGGAAAGCTCCGCAGCATGGGTGTGGAGATAGCTCGTATAGACTGATGGACAAGTACTCCAAGCCGGAATTGCTCTGTCCCGCAGGAAGCCCTGAGGCGGCAATGGCTGCCATAGAGATGGGGGCGGACGCAATATACCTGGGATTGCAGAAGTTCAATGCCAGGGCCAATGCAGGCAATTTTACCGAGGAACGGCTGGCAGAATGTGTTACATATGCCCACATCCGTGAAGTCAAGGTGTATCTCACATCCAACACCTTGGTATCGGAGCAGGAACTGGATCAGGCAGTGGAGCAGATTGAGAGGGCCTACAGCCTGGGCATTGACGCTGTCATCGTGCAGGATCTTGGCCTGGCCCGGGCTATTCACATTCGCATGCCCCTGCTGCCCCTGCATGCCAGCACACAGATGACAATTTATAACAGAGAAGGAGCCCTGGCCATGAAGGCTATGGGCTTTAGTCGGGTTATTCTGGCCAGGGAATGCGGCATAGAGGACATTCGGGACATATGCAATGCCTGCAAGGACGGCCCGGAGGTGGAGGTATTTGTCCATGGAGCCGTATGTATCAGCTATTCGGGGCAGTGCCTTATGAGCGCCCTGATGGCCAACCGCAGCGGCAACCGAGGCAGGTGTGCCCAGCTGTGTCGTATGTGCTACGAACTGAGTCCGGCAGGAAAGACCCCAGCATATCCCATCAGCCCCAAGGATCTCTGCCTGATGGACAGATTGGATGAACTGGCAGAGGCAGGAGTATGTTCCCTCAAAATCGAGGGACGCATGAAGACTCCCGAATATGTAGGTGCAGTGACCCAAATATACAGGAGAAGATTGGACGGGCAGAGGAGCGCCACTGACAGGAGGGACTTGCTGCAGGCCTTTAACAGAGATGGATTTACAGAGCTGTATTATCAGGTTTCCGAAAAATCAGCAAAACCCGGTGCCGGAATGATGTCCTGCACTAAGCCCAAGAATTGGGGGATTTCCGCAGGGAAAATACTGAATATCCGCAGGGATTTTGACCGCAGCGCCAACATGAGGTTCCTTATGGTTTCGGTAAAGCTCAACTGCCGCCTGGCCCAGGGTGACGGAGTGGAGGTTATGACCGGAGGCACCGTGGACGATCCAGGCACAGTGATTACCGAGATTATAGGCCGGGATGGCAGGCAGAAATCTGCCAAGGAGGGTGACACCGTATGGATAGGCCGCATCCCTCCGAACTCCCCCATTGAAGTTGGAATGGAACTGCGCAAAACCGGAGATGCCGAGTCCCGGAGACAAATCGCACAGCAAGTTGCTGCAGGCCTGCGCAGACGTCCCATATCCATGAATATGCAGCTGGATAATGATGGCCGGGGCACACTGACTGCAGTGGCAGGGAGCGAAAGGGCAGCAGCTGCTGCCCAGGTATTGGTACCTGTCCAGGGATGTCCGGTGGACAGAGTCAGGTTGGAACAACAGCTTTCCAAGACAGGAAATACTCCATTTGCCGTTACAAAAATCAATACCACAGGCAATCCGCAGGGCAGACTCATCATATCTGCAGTAAATGCATTGCGCAGATCCGTTTTGGAGGAGCTGGAGCACACACTGACAGCGGCAGCAATAGGCCCCCGCCCTATAACCACCTGCGGCTACGGAGTCCGGAATCAAGATCAATCTCAGCTATCCAATGGGGCCCCGTTTATTGCTCTGGGTGCAGACAATGCCAGGGAGGCCCTGAGTGATCCCAGGTGTGCACAGGCCCGGGAATACATATTGCCTGTGGACAGCATATGGAATGGGGATTACAAGACCTTGGAGCAGCAAGGAAAGCACTATCGATTCAGGCTGCCTGCAGTTTCCAGAGGGTCTCTGGATACCGCCCTGCGCAGGAACACTGCTCTCCTTGAGCAGGTCCTGTCATCGAATTATTGCACCGGATTAATACTTGGCAACCCGGGGCAGACATGGCTCATTCCTATGGTACATAGACAGGGGAAAACCGTTACCGCCGACTATACCTTTAACATATGGAACACCGGCGCCGCCCAGACCTGTATTGAAATGGGCTGCGACTATATCTGCCCAAGCATAGAGGCAGAGGAGGACAGGCAATTTATCCTGGACCTGTGCAGTACATTTCCCGGCAAAGTGGAACTCAGGGCAGAGGGCAGCATCGTTGTGATGACCTCGGATTTCTGCCCTGTAGGCGCCTATGTGGGAGGCAAGACCTCCTGTGACAGAACGTGTTCAGCACCCTGCGCCAAGGGCAAATATGCCCTCAGAGATGCCAGAGGACGAGTATTCCCCATTGTCTGTCATCCAAGGGACTGCAGGACCGAGATATTCACACCCAGTTCCAAACCAAATCCCTCTCTTGCAGAGGGAGTGCCCCCAGGTGTCCGATGTCTGCGCTGGGAGCCGGATAGATCAGAACACGTTCTCCACATTGAACATATCTGATAATATCTGCCAAGCCGGCCTATAGAGAAATTGCAAATTCCAATAGCTGACTCCTGCCAGACCGTATTCATTTACCAGGTTTAATTTCGCCTGCTGACTCCTGGGATCCTCGAACCATACCACATGGGCTTTACCGCTCTGATCGGTATAGTTGTAGTAGGGCGTCTGGCTGTCCGGGTCAAACTCAATGGATGCTCCATTGGAAACAGCCTGGTTCAGGGCTGCATTGGGGGACAGGTTTCTGGCGGCAGTGCCTCTTTGGTATGGCAATGTCCAATCGTAGCTATAGAGGGGCATGCCCATGAGTATCTTCTCCGGCGGGATTTGGGTGACTGCATAGTCCAGAACCTTGCGTATCTGATCTACCGGGGCAGTGGCCATGGGAGGACCGTAGAGATATCCCCACTCATAGGTCATCAGTATAACGTAGTCGGCCACCTGACCATGAAATGCGTAGTCGTGGGCCTGGTACAGCAAGCCCTGCTGGTCTGTGGACTGCTTTGGCGCCAGGGCAGTGGCCAGAACATAGCCTCCGGGCTGAAGCAGTTCCGATAACTCTGCCAGGAAGGAATTGTATGCATCCCGATCGCTGGGATACAGGTATTCGAAATCCACATTAACACCAAAATAGCTCTTGGACTCAAGAGTTGTGAGAATGTTGCTCAACAGATTGGCACGGACCTGCGGATTGTTAAGCACCTCCGAGGCTGTATCGCTGGAGAATCCTCCGGTTTCCCGGGTGTTGGTCAGTGTCATCAGGGGAGCGGTTGAGGCTGCATATGCGCTGCGGATCAGGCGCAGGTCCTCAGGTTCATCCAGAGTGCCATCGGGCTGAACTCTGTAGGAAAACACGGACAAATATGTCAGATGGGGAAGAGCGGCAGACAGGGCTATATTGCCAATGCCGGGATAGGCGTATCCGTTTACTACAATTGTGGGCTTATCAGCGGGCTCCTGGTCAGAACCTGCAGCAGGAATAATCAGGGCTTGGCCGGGAATCAGCCGGTTGGGGTAGGTCAGCTGATTTATATATGCCAATGATTCGGCGGTGTTGCCTGTTTTGTCGGCTATTGAGTACAGGGTATCTCCACGTCTGACCTCATATATTTCCATAAGACCTCGACAAATAGGTTGTTCTGATTATTTATATGCATTCGGAACTGGATATGTCCTCAGTTTTGACAATAAGTTTGTCTGGGTGCTATAATTTGCCGAGTACATGGGGCATTAGCACAGTTGGTAGCGCGCTACATTCGCATTGTAGAGGTCACCGGTTCGACTCCGGCATGCTCCACCAAGAAAAGAAACGTCATTTGTCAGTGGGACAAATGACGTTTTTTCAAGTGCGCCCAGCGTGCATGTGATCACGCGTCAGCGTGCATGCCATCACGCGCCAGCGTGCATGTGATCACGCGCCAGCGTGTATGCTATCACGCACCAGCGTGCATGTGATCACGCGCCAGCGTGCATGCCATCACGCGTCAGCGTGCATGTGATCACGCGTCAGCGTGTATGCCATCACGCGCCAGCGTGCATGTGATCACGCGTCAGCGTGCATGCCATCACGCATCAGCGTGCATGCCATCACGCGCCAGCGTGCATGTAATCCCGCGCCAGCGTGCATGCCATCACGCGCCAGCGTGCATGTGATCACGCGCCAGCGTGCATGCCATCACGCGCCAGCGTGCATGTGATCACGCGTCAGCGTGCATCCCGAATCTATATATTTGACACAATCAGCTATCAAAAAAGACTACCTCCTCAACCGCATTTATGGCAAAATGGAATCATGAGGGGAGGAGATTTCCATGAAACATCAGAGAATAATCGGCATTGCGTTTTTCCTCTGCCTCCTTGTGCTTTT
>CAZCOE010000107.1:0-3462 GCA_964500525.1 uncultured Clostridia bacterium
GTTTAACACAGTTTCTCTGTCTGAATTGATTGCAGAGGGTAATGAACTCCTTGCCCAGGGCAACATGGATTACCTGAACGCCAAGATAGACCCCTACGAAATGTCTATTTTGCTTTTTACTTCCGGCACAACCTCAGATGCTAAGGCTGTTATGCTCAGCCAGCACAACATCGTAACCAACATAATGGCCATGGGCTCCATGGTAGAGGTCAGAGGAGGCACCTGCCTGTCAATACTGCCGCTGCACCATACCTATGAGTGTACCTGCGGATTCCTGTATTCCGTATACGGCGGATGCACAGTGGCATTCTGCGAAGGACTGCGCTATGTCCAGCAGAACATGTGCGAGGCCCAGGTTACATACATCCTGACAGTACCTCTGTTGGTAGAGACAATGTACAACAAGATCTGGGCAAATATTGACAAGACACCAGGCCTTCGCAAGAAGGTTGAGGCAATTATCAAGATAAATAACGCAGCCCGCAAGGTAGGCATTGATATGTCCCGCAAGCTGTTCAAGCAGATTCACAGCGCCTTTGGAGGCAAGCTGGAGCTGTTTGTTGTAGGAGCAGCTCCGATGGATCCTGTGGTGTCCAAGGGCCTCTACGACCTGGGATTCAGAGTTCGCCAGGGCTATGGACTTACAGAGTGCGCTCCTATTATTGCTCTGGGGGCAGATACCTATTACAAGGACGAGGCCGTGGGATATCCTATGCCCGGAGTTCAGATCGAGATATATAATCCCGACGAGAATGGAGCCGGCGAGATTATCGCCAAGGGCGAGAACGTCATGCTGGGTTACTACAATAACCAGGAGGCCACTGACAGCGTTATCATCGACGGCTGGTTCCACACCGGTGACGTGGGATACAAGGACAAGGACGGGTTTGTGTACATCACAGGCCGCTGCAAGAATATGATCCTCACCAAAAATGGCAAGAACGTATATCCGGAGGAGATTGAGCCCATGATTCTGGAGCTGGATACAGTCAAGGAGTGCGTTGTATTTGAAGAAAAACTGGACAACGGGGATGCACGTATTGCCTGTATGGTCTATCCCGATGTGGATGTTATCAAGTCCAAGTACTCAATTGAGGGAGATCCCTCCAAGGAGCAAATGGAGAAGATCATATTTGACGAGATTAAAGAAAACGTCAATAGCAAGCTGGTTTCATACAAGGCTATCCGCAATGTAATCGTAAGGGATACGGAGTTTGTTAAGACAACTACCCTTAAAATCAAGAGACATTTGATTAACAAATGAGTTAACATAAATAAATAATAAAAAGGGGAAAGTAAAATGGGTAAATTTATTGATGAAATCACAGTAAAAGCCCGCTCACTGGGCAAGACAATCATTCTGCCCGAGACCGAGGACATGAGGACAATTGAGGCCACAGCCAAGATTCTGGAACAGGGCATAGCCAAGGTTGTGCTTATCGGAAATCCGGATGAGGTTGCTGCTATGGCATCAAAGGCCGGAGTAGATGTATCCGGCGCCACAGTAATCGATCCTGCCAACTATCCTCGCTTTGAGGAGTTCAGGGACAAGCTGGTAGAGCTGCGCAAGGCCAAGGGCATGACAGAGGAGAAGGCAACAGAGATGCTGAAACAGCATATTCCTTTTGGAATTATGTGCCTCAAGATGGGCATTGGCGACGGCCTGGTGGCAGGCGCATGCCATTCTACAGCAGACACCATGAGGCCAGGACTGCAGATTATCAGGACTGCTCCCGATGCCAAGATGGTTTCCTCCTTCTTTGTAATGAGCGTTCCCAATTGCGAAATGGGAGAAAATGGCACATTCATGTTTGCCGATCCCGGACTCAATGAGAATCCCGATGCAGAGAAGCTGTCTGAGATTGCAATCAGCTCAGCCAAGTCCTTTGAGGCCCTTATCGGAGCCAAGGCAAATGTGGCTATGCTGTCATATTCTACCTACGGCAGTGCTCACAGCGAGCTCACAGAGAAGGTGGTTGAGGCTACCAGACTTGCTAAGGAAAAGGCTCCCGATATCAATCTGGATGGCGAGCTCCAGGCAGATGCTGCAATCGTTCCCAGCGTGGGTGAGTTCAAGGCTCCCGGCAGCCCTGTAGCAGGCAAGGCAAACGTTTTGATTTTCCCTGACCTGAATGCAGGAAACATCTCCTACAAGCTGGTACAGAGATTGGCCAAGGCCGAGGCATACGGCCCCATTATGCAGGGATTTGCCAAGCCGGTTAACGACTTGTCCAGAGGCTGCAGTGCAGATGATATTGTGGGCGTTGTTGCAGTTACTGCAGTACAGGCCTCAATGTAACTTTACAAAAATGAAAGGGAGTACTTAACCATGAAAATTTTAGTAATTAACTGTGGCAGCTCATCTCTCAAGTATCAATTGCTGGATATGCCCGAGGGCAATGTTCTGGCCAAGGGAATTTGCGAGCGCATCGGCATTGATGGTCAGCTGGTTCACAATAATATGAAGACAAAGACTACATGGAGCATTCCCATGCCCACCCATGGCGAGGCTATTATGTCTGTGTTTAAGGCCCTTACAGATCCGGAGGTTGGAGTTATCTCAGAACTGAGTGAGATTGCTGCTGTGGGACATAGAGTTCTCCATGGTGGAGAAGAGATTACCCAGTCCGTTGTTATTGATGACCATGTTATTGACGTTATAGATGCTCACATTCCTCTGGGACCTCTCCACAACCCTGCAAACTCTCTGGGTATCAAGGAGTGCCGCAGGCTGTTGCCTGACGTTCCCCAGGTAGCCGTATTTGACACCGCATTCCATCAGACAATGCCGGCTAAGGCATATATGTACGCACTGCCCTACGAGATGTATGAAAAACACCACATCCGCAGGTATGGATTCCACGGCACCAGCCACATGTACGTTTCCCGCAGATGCGCAGAGGTGGACGGTCGTCCCCTGGAGGACCTGAAGATCATCACCTGCCATCTGGGAAATGGTTCCTCTATCAGTGCTGTTGACCACGGCAAGTGCGTAGATACAACAATGGGTCTCACTCCTTTGGAGGGAACACCTATGGGCACCCGCTGCGGCTCAATCGATCCTGCTATTGTCAAGTTCATCATGGACAAGGAGAACATGACAGTAGATCAGGTAGACACCCTCATGAACAAAAAGAGCGGCGTAATGGGCATCTCCGGTATCAGCAGTGACTTCCGTGACCTCAATGCAGCAGCTGACCAGGGCAACGAGAGAGCTAAGCTGGCACTGGATATGTTCTGCTACAGCGTCAAGAAGTACATTGGCTCCTATATGGCAGCAATGGGCGGCTGCGATTGCATCGTCTTTACTGCCGGCGTAGGCGAGAACGATTCTGTTGTTCGTGCAGGAGCAGTTGAGGGCCTGGAATTCCTGGGTATTAAGATTGACCCGGAGAAGAACAAGGTCAAGGGTCAGGAGATATTGATTTCCACACCTGACAGCAAGGTTAAGGTATACATCAT
>CAZCOE010000108.1:0-11249 GCA_964500525.1 uncultured Clostridia bacterium
ACCCTATTGTAGATTAATTAAGGAGCTAGTTTATGAAAAAGACACTTATCGTGGTAGATATGCAAAATGACTTTATTGACATGGCCCTGGGCACCAAGGAGGCTGTGGCCATAGTTCCCAAGGTTAAGGCTAAGATTCGGCAATATGCCGAGGAAGGTCATGAGATTATCTATACCCGGGACACTCACCGGGAGAACTACCTGGAGACCAGCGAAGGGAAAAAACTCCCGGTTCCCCATTGCATTCATGGAACCAAGGGCTGGGAGATTGCAGAGGGACTGTATGTGGATGGCTGCAAGATTATCGACAAGCCCAACTTCGGCTGGCCAAATTGGCGTGATGAGAACCTGGAGGATGTGGAGCTGGTTGGACTTTGCACAGATATCTGTGTGGTCTCCAACGCCCTTATCATAAAGGCCACATTCCCCGACGCCAGCGTAAAGGTGGACAGCACCTGCTGTGCCGGAGTAACTCCCGATAGCCACAAAGCAGCCCTGGTTACCATGAAAATGTGCCAGATAGACATCATTGGTGAGTAAGCGCCGCTATGGTAGAATCAGATTAGGGAAAGGGGTGAAAAGATTGACCAATAAACATGTTTACTATTTTGATTACCTGCGAGTAATAGCCGCATTAAGTGTAATATACATGCATGCAGCCTCTGGTCCTTTGAGAGGAACAATCAATATGGGTTGGCACTTTATAAACATTCTCACATGCATTGGATTTACTGCGGTACCGCTGTTTTTTATGATGTCAGGTTATCTTTTGCTTTCAAACCCCAAAACAGAGGATATAGACTATTTATTAAAAAAACGCATTCCCCGTCTGTTGATCCCACTTGCCGGATGGACTGTGGTGGCATTGCTTTGGAAATTATATAATAATAGGGATATTTCTCTTTTTTGGGACGGATTGATCGAGTCTCTTAACTCTCCGGCCTGGGTTCACCTGTGGTACGTCTATACCCTGATTGCAATTTACTTAATCTCTCCGGTCATATGTGCAGCCTTGCGCTCACTGAATAAAAAAGCCCACGTATTAATACTGGTATTGATCTGCCTTGCTTCTGTAAGGGCTATTCTCCAGCTTCTTTTGCCATCTTTTCTGGACCGCTTTTTAGATGTTGACATTATTTCCAAATTGACATTCTTCGGAGGGCACCTAAACACATTTATTTTAGGGTATTACATAGGAAATATAAAAAAGAGAATACCCAATTGGATTTTGCTATTATCCGGAGGCGTGATTTTAGCTGTTATTTCCACCGGCACATATTATCTGACAATAAAAACAGGCAGTTTTTATGATGGCTTTTTGAGACAGTCAGCTGGGTTTGAGGTTTTGCTGGCCGCAATTGTTTTCGTTTTCTTCAAGCAAAACTTTAACCGGGAATCTAGGATATTAAGGGTGGTCCCAATAATTCCACTGGCATTTTCGATATACCTTATGCACAACATCCTTTTGTCCATGATGATCACGCTTTTCCCCGGAGCCTTTACAATAAAAACGCTGACGGATACAATTCTGGTAACGCTTATTAACTTTGTAATTTGCTTTATTGTTATGAAAACAGTATCAACAATTAAGCCGATTTGCTTTTTAGCTACCGGCATGAGCTATAAGACAGCATGTGAAAGCTGCAACTGGGTATTCACATACAAAAAGCTAAAAGGCTGCTTTGATCGGCGCAGGAACAGCAAAGAGGACAATACAGATTAAACGCCTTGATGGAATTGAAGAATTATTCCCTTTGGAGGAGATAGAGAACTATGGCAAAACTGGAACATACACTTAATGGCAATTTTAATCAGATTCTCAGGCACATTGAGGATGGAATACTAAACGGCAGCATGTCTGCTTCCCTGGAGGACTCCAGCGACTTCCGCAGCGGGGATGCCCGGTGCAGCGTCCGGGTGTTTGAGAGATACAGCTACGCAGGGGGCAATCGGGTGAGCCTTAGCGTCACATTGTTTCAAAATGGAGACGATGCTATCCATCTGTCTGCCATTACCGCCGGAGGCAGCCAGGCCCTGCTCTTCAAGATCAATACCTGGGGCGAAGAGGCGTTTCTGGACAAGTTGAGAGAATTGCTATAACTCTGGGATCTGGAGGCAGGATGCGGACCCATACGGACCCCTGCCCCTTTATGTCAAAGAACCACCGAAATCTGTCAAATCAGTTGCCTTTTATAGCATACGTAATGGCCAACACACTGAAATCCGGATTTGGCGGCAATTTCCTGTTGCTGCTCATCACAGAAAAAGGTCATATACTTTCCTCCCAGCTCCTTGGCTCGATAGTAGTGATGTAATTATATAAGTCTTATGTTACCACCTTACCACCCATAAACCTATTTGTTTTTTGTGGATGAATTGTGATACAATGTGAAAAAGTTCGGTAAGAGGTGGAGAGATGATAAGCTTTTCTTGCAAATAATAACGAAGTACACAGTAATGCTGTTTTACAGGATTAGTGTGCCTATTGCAAGAGAGTCATAAGTCTATTCACCCATCATACGGTTTCACCATCCCTTTGACAGATGGTATGTAATGCTATTTTGGGCTGCAGGAGTTGCTTTCTTGCAGCTCTTTTGTTTTGTGTAATTTTGAGTAAGGAGGAAGTTTTTATGTCAATGATCAGGGTTGAAAACCTTACTTTTTCATATTCTTCAAGCTATGATACCATCTTTGACAATGTTACTTTTCAGATAGATACGGATTGGAAACTGGGTTTTGTGGGGAGAAACGGCAGAGGCAAGACAACTTTGCTCAATCTCCTTCTCGGGAAGTACGAGTATACAGGGAAGATAATCAGTTCCGTGCAGTTCGACTATTTCCCATATCCCGTTTTGGACAAAAAGCGCCTGACCGGAGAAATACTCTGCGAAGTATGCCCTCATGCACAGGAGTGGGAATTGACGAGAGAGCTTAGTTATCTCGATGTTAGTGCAGACGTGTTATGGCGCTCCTTTGAAACCCTATCCAACGGAGAGCAAACAAAGGTTTTGCTTGCAGCGCTTTTTCTAAATGACGGCCACTTTCTGCTAATCGACGAGCCTACGAATCACCTGGATGCCAAAGCTCGTGGGAAGGTATCAGAGTACTTGAATAAGAAGAAAGGGTTTATTCTGGTCTCCCACGACCGCAGGTTTTTGGATGGATGTGTGGACCACATATTATCCCTTAATAGGGCTACCATAGAGGTACAAAGTGGGAACTTTTCCTCCTGGATGGCCAATTTTCAGAGACGGCAGGATTTTGAAACTGCACAAAGTGACCGATTGAGGAAAGACATTGATAGGTTGCAGCAGGCTGCCCAGCGGTCTTCCGGCTGGTCCGACGCTGTGGAAAGAGGCAAGTTCGGGACGAACAATTCAGGTTCCGATATTGATAAAGGTTATGTTGGCCATAAGTCTGCAAAGATGATGAAGCGAGCTAAAGCTATTGAGGCAAGGCAGCAGCAAGCCATTGAGCAGAAATCTGCATTGCTTAAGGATGCTGAAGCCGTTGAAACATTGAAAATACATCCTCTCAAATACCATTCGGAATTGCTGGTTTCCTTTTCGGACTTATCGGTGATCTATAATGGCACCAAGGTCTGCGGGCCGGTGTCTTTCAAAATACATCAGGGAGAACGTGTGTTTATCCAAGGAAAAAATGGAAGCGGAAAGAGCAGCCTGGTCAAGCTCCTGCTGAATTATCCCATAGAGCATACAGGTACGGCAGCAGTGGGCTCAGGACTCGTAATATCATATGTTCCCCAGGATACCTCCCATTTGAGTGGCTCTTTATCTGAATTTGCTGTGACCAATAACCTTGATGAAAGTCTGTTCAAGGCAATCCTCAGGAAGATGGATTTTGAAAGAGTGCAGTTTGAAAAGCACATGGAGGAGTTCTCAGGCGGTCAGAAGAAAAAGGTGCTGATTGCAAAAAGCCTATGTGAGCAGGCGCATCTGTATGTGTGGGACGAACCGTTGAACTTTGTAGATGTGTACTCACGTATGCAGATTGAGCAGCTCATAAAGGAATTTGCCCCCACTATGCTTTTGGTAGAGCATGACAGCGCTTTTCGGGACGCTGTGGCAACCAAGATTGTAAATATCTGATGAAACTGACAGTCACACATTATTTGCAGATAATTTAATGTGTGATTGTCGCTATTGCCTTGACAATGACACATTATTTCCACATAATATAATGTGCAGTAGTCAAAAACGAGGTGGCAGCCATGAATGACAAAGAAAAAATCAGAGGTTTATTGGAAGCGTCGACGGACGGAACAATTACAGCAGAACGGGTGACTGCCGCAGGGCTGCACCGTAGTATTTTACAGGAGCTTGTAGGAAATGGGGAGCTTTACCGTTTCGGTCGCGGGCTGTATGTGCGCAACAACGCATGGGAAGATGATTTTTACCTGTTGCAGCGCAAGTACGGGCGTGGTATATACTCACACGATACAGCGCTGTATCTGTTGGGCTATTCTGACCGTACTCCGGCACGGTACACCATGACATTTCCCAAAGGCTACAATTCGTCGTATCTTAAACAGGAAAGCGTCAACATCAAGCGAGTTGTGCTGGAGAACTATTCTTTTGGTGTAATTGAACTGCAATCCCCCTGCGGTAATCCCATTCGTGTCTATGACCTTGAAAGGACACTATGCGACATTCTGCGTGGCAGCAGCAGTGACATCCAGATTGTGGGTACTGCAATGAAGAAGTACGCAGCATCCAAAGAGAAGGACATACACAAACTGATGCAGTACGCAGAGCAGCTTCGGGTGAAACCCAAGGTGCTGCGTTATATGGAGGTGCTGTTATGATTACAAGGAATCCGATGCAGCTTAAAGCCTTTATCAAAAAGAAGGCTGCGGAAAAGAACATCTCCGCCCAGCTCGTCATGCAGAACTATATGATGGAAAGACTGTTGGAACGTATTTCCTTGTCAAAGTACAAGCAAAATTTCATACTTAAAGGCGGATTTCTCATATCTGCAATCGTCGGTCTGGACACAAGGGCGACAATGGATTTAGATACCACGATCAAAGGCTATATGTTGACGCATGAATCCATCCATGAAATTTTTGGAGAAATTTGCGCAGTAGAAATCGCCGACGATGTGAAGTTTGAGCTGGTGAACATCTCGGATATCCGCGAGAGTGACGATTATCCGGGCATCCGTGTTGCACTGAAGGCAAACTACCTGCCGATCAGTGTGCCTTTGACTGTGGACGTGACTACAGGGGATGTTATCACGCCGAGGGAGATGGAATACACCTTTCCTCTGCTGTTTGATGACCACACAATCAGCATTCTTGCCTATAACCTTGAAACTGTGTTAGCGGAGAAAATCGAAACGGTGCTGTCCCGAAACATAGCCAATACCCGCCCAAGAGATTTTTACGATATACATATCCTCTACGCTCTGCGTGGCGCAGAGTGCGATGCAAAGACGCTGTTGCAAGCTATTGTACGGACAGCTGACAAGCGCGGAAGTAGCAAAGTGCTGGAAATCTACACGGACATTATCGCGGAGATTCGCACAAGCGAACAGCTCCAGGTCTTCTGGGAAAAGTATCAACGTGATTTTGATTATGCAAAGGACATTTCGTTTGACGATACCTGCAATACTATCCAGCGCATTATGGAGAATATATTTGGATGAACAGGCGCAGAATTAAGACATCTAATAATGTGCAGGGACAGATTCAAAGGCGGAACAGCCCTTGATTCATATATACTATCATTCTTGATGTGAAGGATGATAAATGCAATCTGCTTTCGAACCTATTTCTTTGCCGGTTTCCCCTTGGTCATCCTATTGTAGATAACGTATCCGATAAGGCTGACAATGGCTATGCCGGCGAAGATATATATGGCCATCATGAACCTGGATTCCCCCAGCTCGTTGCCGGCAATTGTGGAGGATACGATGGAGGGAATGCGGGCAAAGGAAGTGAGCAGCAGGTACTGCCATATCTTCATGTCAGTCAGGCCAATCACGTAGGACAGCATGTCCTTTGGGGTGCCTGGAATCAGGAACAGCAGGAATGTCAATGAATTTCGCTGGAGGGGATTGCTCAGAATGGGCAGGGAATTCAGGTCCGTATCCGGGAAGAAGGTATAGAACAGCTTCTGGCCGAATTTGCGGGTCAGCAGGATTGCCACCACACTTCCGAGAGTTGCACCTATAAGTATAAATATGGTACCCCACAGGCCGCCGAACACATATCCGGCTGCAACCTCCACCAGTTCCCCGGGAACAAACGCCACCACTACCTGCACAGCAGTTACCAGTATCATAATCAGGGCTCCCAGCAGATAGTTTTTCTCCACCAGAGCTCTGATGGGTCCGGCATCTGTAAAATATTGGCGCATGAGAATTACTCCCACCACCGTAGCTGCCACAAACAGAACTGAGACAATGCTCAGCACCGTGGCGGCCTTGACTTTTGTCTTCTTGGACACTTGAGGAGATGAGGGTTCCATATTGCCTTGTGTTTCGCAGGGTTGATTGTCCATAAGCGCCTCCTTGTGTACATGAAGTATAACACATTAATTCAGGAATATGAAATTCCAAAATGGTTTGTAGAAAAAAACAAAAAATTGCGGTATACTCCAGAATATGAACAGAGAGTGAAGTGGGAGGAATCAGGTGCGTCGTTATTTATTCTGTCTGATGCTGTGTGTTTTAGCCATTGCATTGGTAACAGGCTGCAGTATTAATGTGGGCGTTCATACTCAGGATGCGCCTACTGACAGTCCCACATCTTCTCCAAATCCGTCGCATTCGCCAAACCATACAGTTATGGCGACGAATGTACCTACTTCTATACCCACATCCGGTCCTACGGCTACCCCTACTGCGACGCCAACGGCCACACCAACAGCTACACCTACACCCACGCCAACAGCCACACCTACGGCGTCGCCAACACCTACTCCAACCCCTAAGCCAACTCCAACACCTAAACCTACGCCTACTCCCAAGCCGACACCAACACCTACTCCGCCCAGCGAACCCATGCCGGATTCATGGTGGTATGTGATCACATCCGATGCAAAGCTGCGGGCAGACGCCAAATCATCTGCCAACACATTGGACGTAATCCCCAATGGCCAGTTGGTCAAGGTTATTTCCCAGAGAAACGGCTATGTCCGGGTTACATACGATGGTCAGGAAGGCTACGTGCTGAGAACCAGCATTCAGCCTGTGGAGAACAGGGAGGATTGCCCTCTGCCCAAGCTGTGGCAGGCCAACTGCAACCAGTACATTACTCTGCGCAAAACTCCGGGAGGCTATGGCATCGATACAATTCCAGTAGGCGGCGTAATGGAACTCAGAATGTGGGATGGCATGTACGCCAAGGTAAAGTACGGCAAATTGACAGGCTATGTGCTTACCAGCTACATTAAGCCCGCCGGAGATAATTATTTTGACAACCTGCTTCGGGTGGTGGACGTAACCCCCAAGTACACATATTCTCAAATGGTAGAGGACATACATGCCCTCCAAGAAATGTATCCTGACCGGATCACCGTGGATTCCATAGGCACCAGTGAGCTGGGCAGTGATATACCTGTTATGGTCATCGGCAATCCGGAGGCTCCGAGGCACATATTGATTCAAGGCTCGATCCATGCCAGGGAGCATATGAATACATGGCTGCTCATGGCCATTTGTGAGTATCAGCTGGCCCACAACCCAACCTTCCTGGATGAGGTGTGTTTCCATGTGATTCCCATGGCCAATCCGGACGGAGTCACATTGGCCCAGACTGCATCTTTTACAGAGGCCCAGTTAAAAATATATAACGACGACCTGCGGCTGCATTACACCTGGGATGGCAAGGCTGATTATGCTGCCATATGGAAGGCCAACGGCCTGGGAATAGATCTCAATCGCAACTTCCCTGCAGGCTGGGATCAAATCCCCACCAGGGATCTGCCATCCTCCAAGGAGTTCAAAGGAACTCAGCCTCTGTGCGCAGCAGAGTCCCGGGCATTGGCAGAATATACGCTGAAATACA
Source organism: uncultured Clostridia bacterium (assembly GCA_964500525.1). Classification (GTDB taxonomy): domain Bacteria; phylum Bacillota; class Clostridia; order RGIG7378; family RGIG7378; genus RGIG7378. The sequence continues at coordinate 8,032 of CAZCOE010000108.1, forward strand.
CCTGGACTGCCGTCATCAGCTACCATTCTTCCGGCAGTGTTATCTACTATAAATACGGCCAAAATTCGGATGTGAACCGGAGGTCCGCATCTCTGGGCGAGGCAGTGGAGATGGTCACAGGATACTTCCTGTCAGATGGTCAGGAGATAGATGGGGGAGGATACAGAGACTGGGCAATAGATACCCTGGGAGTACCCTCAATTACTGTGGAGGTTGGCTGTGGTGATTGCCCTCTCCAGGCCAGGGAACTCTATTGTCTCTTTGCCAGGAATTATGATGTGATGGGAGCAGTAGCAAAATGGGCCGCAGCCCAGCCGGTTGAGGAAAAGACCCAGGATATAGGGGACGAAAAAACGGAGGATATAGATACTACAGACCCGGAAGAAGTGACAGAAGGTGAGGACACTCCGGTTATTACTGAATAAGTTACTATTTTGCAAGATATATGAAGAAGCAGGCAATTCTATTTACTATATGTGTGGTGTGCTTTGCGGCCATAATTTTCCTGGTGTCCCAGGGAGACCCCTCACCAACAGGCGGCGATGCCTCAAACAGCCCAACTTCCGCTCCCACGGCCCCTAATGTGGAGAATAGTGAGGAGGGCCCTCTGCCCAAACTGTGGCAGGCCAATTGCAATGAGTACATAACTCTGCGCAAAACCCCGGGAGGCTATGGCATCGATACCATTCCGGTTGGCGGTGTAATGGAACTCGAAGTGTGGGATGGAATGTACGCTAAGGTAAAGTACGGTAAACACACCGGCTACGTGCTTACCAGCTACATAAAGCCCGCCGGAGACAATTATTTTAGCAACATGCTCCGGGTGGTGGACGTAACCCCCAAGTACACATATTCCCAAATGGTGGAGGACATACATACTCTCCGGGAAATGTATCCGGACCTGATCACTGTGGATTCCATAGGCACCAGCGAACTGGGCAGAGATATACCAGTTATGCGCATCGGCAATCCGGAGGCTCCGCGACGTATATTGATTCAGGGTTCAATTCATGCCAGAGAGCATATGAACACATGGCTGCTCATGGCCATTTGGGAGTACCAGCTGGCCCACGACCCGTCCTTCCTGAATGAGGTGTGTTTCCATGTGATTCCTATGGCCAATCCGGACGGAGTCACATTGTCCCAGACTGCATCATTTACCGAGACCCAGCTCAAAATATATAATGACGATTTGGGGCTGCATAACACCCGGGATGGCAAAACTGAGTATGCTGCTGTGTGGAAGGCCAACGGACTGGGAATTGATCTCAATCGCAACTTCCCCGCAGGCTGGGAGAAAATTCCCACCAGGGATATGCCCTCATCGGAGGAGTTCAAGGGAACTGAGCCTCTGTGTGCAGCAGAGTCTCGCACCTTGGCAGAATATACGCTAAAATACACCTGGACCGCCGTAATCAGCTACCATTCCTCCGGCAGTATTATCTACCATAAATACGGCCAGAGAGAGGACGTGAACCGGAGATCTGCATCTCTGGCCCAGGCGGTGGAGATGGTCACAGGATACCCTCTGTCAGATGGCCAGGAGATGGAAGGCGGAGGATACAGGGACTGGGCAATAGACACCCTGGGAATACCCTCAATTACTGTGGAGGTCGGCTGTGGTGAACCTCCTCTCCAGGATAGGGAGCTCTATTGTCTCTTTGCCAGGAATTATGATGTGATGAGAGCGTTGGCAAATTGGGCTGCAGCCCAGCCGGTTGAAGAATAGTCTCAGGATATAGATGATGAATAAACGGAGGATATATGAAGAAGCAGGCAATTCTATTTTTTATATGTGTGGTGTGCTTTGTGGCCATCATTTTCTTGGTGTCCCAGGGAGACCCCTCCCCAACAGGTGATGTTGCCTCAAACAGCCCATCTCCAACGGATATAACCACGGCCCCTCCTGTGGATGCATCCACATCAACACCTACACCAAATACAGACACTATGGAGGAAGAAAGGAAAGCAATGATTACCAAACTTAACAAGATGTTAGCCCAATATATGTATGACGAGGTCCTGGCAGAGATAGAAGCCAACCCCCAATTGGCAAGTGATGAGACTGCAGCATTGGCACAGCAAGCCACGGAGCTTAAGTCCAAGCTGGTCAAGTACGAAGGCAAGCTCTACCACATATTCTTCCACAGCCTTATCGTATATCCGGAGCTGGCTTTCGATTACGACGAGAACCATAACACATATTATGACTACATGGTTACGGTAGAGGAGTTTAAGCGCATGCTGCCCCTGTTGTACCAGGGAGGATATGTGCTGTTTGACTACGATTATATCGTCTCCTTTGACGACAGCGGCAAGGCCACATACCTGGACATCTACCTCCCGGAGGGCAAGAAGCCCTTAATCGTCTCCTTTGACGATAACAATTACTACAAATACATGAAGGGTGATGGCTTTGCAGATTGCCTTGCGATCAACGAAAAGGGAGATCTGGTCAACAAAATCATAACCCCTGAGGGCAATGTGGAGTATTCCTACGAGGCGGACGGAATGCCTATTATCAACACATTTGTGGAACAGCATCCCGACTTCTCCTACAAGGGGTCCAAGGGAATTGTGGCTCTCACCGGCTACGAGGGAGCATTTGGCTATGACTATACCGAAATGACCGGAGCGGAGAAGGAAGCCACCATTGCCCAGTGCAAGAAAATTGCAGACAAGCTCAAGGAGGATGGCTGGAAGCTGGCATCCCACAGCTATTCCCACCGGGTGGCTTTTACCCAGGAGACAATTACTACACAGCAGCTCATAGAGGACACAGACCAATGGCTCAATGAGGTCGGAGCAATTACAGGCCCCACGAATCTGTACATTACACCCTTTGGCTGCTATTTCACCGATGCCAGGAGACAGGCCTGGGTAGACAGAGGATTCAAAATCATTATGCCGGTGTACTACATCCAGGACCACTACAGCGGATCTGAGTTTATGATTCACAACCGCTGCAATATCGATGGAATAACATTGGTTAAGCACCCGGACAGATTGACAGAATTCTTCGACGCTTCACAGGTTGTGGACGAGAAGAGACCCAACTAAGTGAATAGTGAATAGTGATGAGTGAAGAGTTTCGGCTCCTGCGTTCCAGAGGTCATTGGCGAAGCGAGGCTTCGCCCAGTGAAGAGTGAAGGGTGAAGTTTCTGGTACTTTTGACCGCCCAAAAGTACCGGAAAAGGCGCCGCTGTTTCGACGCGCGG
>CAZCOE010000109.1:0-10436 GCA_964500525.1 uncultured Clostridia bacterium
CGAGGATGCGCAAGAAAACTAACGCATCTTCAATGAGTAGTATTATTTTTGTCTATGTCTGCGGCATCTTCGGCATTGCCGCCTCTTGCGGTGTCCGACTCAATGTTCGCTTTCAGCTCCATTTCGTCCACCGCTGCGCCAAAATCACCTCCCTGTTTCCGCCACTGGCGGCGGTCGGTGACTTTGCCCAAACCAAGCGCGCTGTCAACAGTGCAACACCACGATGTACCGATGGGCCGTACCAAAGAGCTGCAACATCGCTACAGGATATTGCCAGCTTTCCGCCTTTTCATTTTCGTCCCTTAAAAGGCGATTGCAGACACGAATGGAGCATATATTTAGGAAACACGGGATACCGAATTAGTGATTATAGAGTTCTCCGCTTAACAAGGCTTGTCTGTACTTCGATTTTAAGGTGGGCAGATCCGTCTGCAGGGAGCAAACTCAACAGACGGGCAACCGCAGTTTTTCCCAAAAACTGCCTTGGAACATTGATTGTGGTAAGCGGGGGATCAATCAGCTCACAAAACGCCGTATTATCGAACCCGACAACGCCAATGTCCTCAGGGATACGATAACCAGCCTCTTTAAAGGCTCGGATAGCTCCTGCGGCAATAAGATCATTATCTGCAAAATAGCAGGAGGCAATTTTCTCACCGGCATCCAGCAGCGCCTTCATATCGGCGTAGGCACCCTCCATAGACGGAGCCAATCTGTGGACAATAGATTGGGATGAAGAAAATCCATTTTCTCGAATTGCCTTATAAAAGCCGTCTGCTCGTTCCTCAAAATTACAGATGGAATATGAAGAACGGAGATAACCAGGCTGTACGTGACGCCTGGAAATGAGATATTTGGTGGCTGTATAGGCTCCCTGCACATTATTGATAAGAACACAGTCATTGTCCAGGCCCTCAAAATAGGTGTCCAAAACTACAACGGGGATAGGAAGATTGCGGAACGGCGAGAAATCCTCCACTTGCATTTCCGTGCCCAACAGCAATATGCCGTCGGCGCCGCCTTCCAATATATTAAGAATTGTACGTCGAGTACTGTCGGTATCCAGAATATAGTGGGTATCCAAAACGTAATTGTATTCCCGACAAGCGCGCAACACACCCTCTGTCAGATCCGAGAAAAAATGAGTCTCACCGATAATTGCCCCGTGCTTCTTGTATATAACAAACGCAATCCGACCCTTGGCAACACTTTTCATTTTAATCTTATTTAAATCGTATCCCATCTCGCGGGCAGTGCTCAATACCCTTTCACGGGTAGATTCACTTACGCCAGGCTTGTCATTGAGTGCCATGGAAACCGCTGCAGCGGAAATACCCAGACGAGCTGCAACTTCTTTAGCAGAAACTTTCATCGTTTTCGACTCCTGTTATCTATTTTTATAGAATCATACCACGTTTAGTAAATTAAGTCGATAGCTTCACTTAATAACAGGCAGAATTAAGTAAATCATTGTTGACCTTAACTAAACTGAGCCAATATAATTAAGGTGCGAACAACAAAATTACACAAAGAAAGGATGAAACCAATGACTAATATCAAACTGGGTTTTGCTCCTACTCGGCGTAGTATTTTCAGCGCCCCGGACGCAATCAAATATCGCGGTCTGACTGCAAAACGTCTTCAAGAACTGGGTGTAGATTTCGTGGACATTGATGACGTCAACCAAGAAGGCCTGTTATACACCGAAGAGGACAGGCTAAAAATTCTGGAAAAATTCCGTGCTGAAAAAGTGGACGGACTGATGCTGCCCCATTGCAATTTTGGCACAGAGTATCTGTGTGCGCGGCTTGCTAAAGACTTGGGCGTACCTGTGCTGCTGTGGGGACCGCTGGATGAGCGGCCGGAGCCTGATGGCGTCCGTCTTCGTGATACCCAGTGCGGTCTGTTTGCTACCGGAAAGGTGCTGCGCCGTTTCGGAGTACCCTTTACATATCTGACAAATTGCCGCCTGAGTGATCCGGTATTCGAACGTGGTGTTAAGGATTTTCTTGCTGTATGTAATGTGGTCAAAACATTCAGAAATATTCGGATACTTCAGATCGGACCTCGTCCCTTTGATTTTTGGTCAACCATGTGCAATGAGGGTGAACTATTGGAAAAATTCAATGTTCAACTCTCTCCGATTCCATTGCCTGAGTTGACAGCAGAGGTGAAGAAGGCCATTTCCGATGGTACAGAGGTGCATGAAACAATTGCGTACTGCCGTGCCAATATGGATATCAATATCAACGAGGAACAGCTTACCAATGTGGCTGGCCTTGCAGTAGCTATGGAGCGCCTCATCAAAAAATATCACTGCAATGCCGCTGCCATTCAGTGCTGGAACGCTCTGCAGGGAGAGCTCGGAATTATGCCTTGTGCCGCCAATGCATTGCTCAACGATAAGGGCATTCCCGTGGTCTGCGAAACAGACATTCACGGAGCAATTACGGCTTTGCTTGTGGAGGCTGCCACCTTGGACGGCACACGCAGCTTCTTTGCAGACTGGACTATTCGCCATCCCGATATTGAAGACGGAGAACTTCTGCAGCACTGCGGTCCTTGGCCTCTCAGTGTCGCAGGATGCAAACCCTGTATTACTTATCCGTTGGCCTTTGACCATCCCGGTGCTATCACTGCAGAGGCAAAGCACGGCGATGTTACACTGGCCCGCTTCGATGGGGATAACGGTGAATACTCCCTGCTATTGGGCAATGCTAAGGGTGTAGATGGACCTAAGTGTATGGGAACCTACCTCTGGGTGGAGGTAGACAATATTAAGCGGCTGGAAGCCAAGATTGTGGAAGGGCCTTACATCCACCACTGTGTTGGCATACACAAGAATGTGGTTCCCGTACTGTATGAAGCCTGCAAGTACATAGGTGTAAAACCTGATCTGTACGACCCTATTGAGGAAGATGTAAAGGCGTATTTGAGGGGTGAATAATATGAACGGATTAAAAGTTTTATCTTATGATCTTCGCAAGGACGTAGTGGATATGATCATGTCCGGTAAATGCGGTCACATTGGCGGAGATATGTCCATAATGGACATACTGGTGACGTTGTATTTCAAAGTTATGAATATAAATCCGAATATTATGGATGATCCGAACCGAGACCGTTTCGTTCTTTCCAAAGGTCACTGCGTTGAATCCCTGTATGCGGTTTTGGCGAAGAAGGGATTTTTCCCTATCCAGCAGGTTATATCTGAGTTTTCTAAGTTTGGTTCTAAATTCATCGGCCATCCCAACAACAAGTTACCGGGCATCGAAATGAACTCCGGCTCCTTGGGACACGGACTGCCTGTGTCCGTAGGAATGGCGCTTGCCGGAAAGAAGGACAATGCCTCTTACCGTGTTTATACCATTATGGGAGACGGTGAGTTGGCGGAAGGTTCTGTTTGGGAGGGAGTTATGGCAGCCAGCCACTACAAGCTTGACAATCTCTGTGCCGTGGTGGACAGGAATAGACTTCAGATCTCCGGTTCCACTGAGGATGTGATGCACCATGATGATTTGGATGCTCGGTTCGCAGCCTTCGGATGGCATGTTGTTCAAGTGGATGGACATGATTATGATGCGCTATCAGACGCCTTCGAGGATGCGGCAAGCACCAAGGGAGCTCCCACTGTTATCATTGCAAATACCGTTAAAGGCTACGGTGCCACCATTATGGAAAACAAGGCAGGATGGCATCACCATGTACCGGATCAGGACGAATATGTCCAGATTGTAACCGAACTGGCTGCACGGAAGGAGGCTGCATATCATGAATAAAATACCAAATCGTCAGGCTATATGCGATACACTTATGGAACACGCGAAAACGGACCGTGACATCATGGTTCTGTGCTCAGATTCCCGTGGCTCCGCCTCATTAACTCCGTTTTTTAATGCGTATCCCGATCAGTCAATCGAAGTTGGCATCGCCGAACAAAACTTAGTAAGTATCTCCGCGGGTTTGGCCAGTTGTGGCAAAAAGCCATGGTGCGCATCTCCTGCCAGCTTCGTTACGACTCGAAGCTATGAGCAGTGTAAGGTGGATGTTGCATATTCCAACACAAACGTAAAAATAATCGGAATCTCCGGTGGCGTCAGTTACGGTGCTCTGGGAATGAGTCATCACTCTGCTCAGGACATCGCTGCCATGAGTGCCATTCCCAATATGCGAGTGTACTTACCCAGTGATCGGCACCAAACCAAGAAACTGGTAGAAGCCCTGCTTTCAGACAAAAAAGGCGCTTATATTCGTGTTGCCCGCAACCCGGTGGAAGACATATACACTGCGGATAACTGCCCGTTTGAGATGAATAAGGCAACCGTTCTGTGTGAGGGAAGCGATGCGCTCCTGGTTGCCTGTGGAGAGATGGTCGGCCCTGCAAAGGAGGCTGCAGAAATGCTGAACCAGGAGGGCATATCCACAACTGTTCTGGATATGTACTGCGTAAAACCTTTAGACACAGACACAATTCTGAAATACGCCCGACAGGCTAAGGCTGTCATAACGGTGGAAGAGCATTCTCCCTTTGGCGGACTTGGAAGCATGGTAGCCCAGGTGGTTGGCGAGAACTGCCCGAAAAAGGTCAAATGCCTTGCCCTGCCAGATGAATCGGTCATTACCGGCACATCAAGAGAGGTATTCGACTATTACGGTTTGAATGCCCAAGGCATTATACACACGGTAAAGGAGTGTATTTCATGAGCCGTTATGTTCTGGCAGTGGATCAGTCTACACAGGGTACAAAAGGAGTTCTTTTTGACGACCAGGGAATCCTGGTTTGTCGAGCTGACCGCCCCCATCGCCAAATCATAAACGACAAGGGCTGGGTAGAGCACGATCCCATCGAGATATTGGAAAACACGGTGGGTGTCTGCGATGACGTCCTGAAAAAGGCCCATGTCCCCTCTGCCGATGTGGTAGCTCTCGGAATATCCAACCAGAGGGAAACATCGCTGATGTGGGATAAGGCAACAGGAAGACCCATCTATAACGCTGTTGTATGGCAATGTGCGCGAGCAGCTGAGATATGCGAGAGAGCCGAGATTGCAGATAAGGCAGAATTAATCCGTCAAAAGACCGGGATGCGCCTGTCGCCATATTTTCCGGCTGCGAAACTGGCATGGCTTATGGAAAATGTGCCGGAGGCAAAGGCCCTATCAAATGAAGGCCGTCTTGCCTGTGGTACCATTGACAGCTGGCTCGTCTATAACCTGACCGGTAAACATAAGACAGACTACTCAAACGCCAGTCGGACACAGCTCTTCAATATCGTTGATTTGAAATGGGATAGGGATCTATGCGATTTGTTCTCCGTTCCCATGGACAGCCTACCAGAGGTCTGTATGTCCGATTCTGTTTTCGGCATAACTGATATAAACGGCGTATTGGATCATACAGTTCCTGTCTGTGGCGTATTGGGAGACAGCCATGCGGCACTGTTCGGTCAGGACTGTCGGAAACCTGGCCAAATTAAAGCCACCTACGGTACTGGTTCTTCTGTAATGATGAATATCGGCGATAAGCCGCAGTTCAGCCAGAGCGGTCTTGTAACCAGTCTTGCCTGGGGTATGAACGGCAAAGTGGAATACGTATTCGAAGGGAATCTCAACTATACCGGTGCTGTAATCACTTGGCTTAAAAGAGATGTTCAGTTGATCCAAACGGATACGGAAGCAACGGAGATGGCCCTGGCGGCCAATCCCAATGACCGGGCCTATTTTGTTCCGGCATTCACAGGTCTGGGTGCCCCATATTGGGACAGCAACGCAACCGGATTGCTTACTGGTGTTACCCGTACAACCGGTCGAAATGAGATCGCCAAGGCATGTTTAGACTGCATAGCCTATCAGATTACGGATTTGATCGAACTGATGGGACAAGATGCGGGCATGAAACTGACTGCATTACGAGTGGACGGTGGTCCCACCGCCAGTACGTATTTGATGCAATTTCAAAGTGACATTGCCCAAGTCACCGTCCAGATTCCCGATTTGCAGGAACTATCTGCTATGGGTGCTGCTTATGCTGCCGGAATCGCAGTAGGTATTTATGATCCCGATGAGATATATGACCATGTTCGGCGCAGGGAGTACATACATAGCATGGATCAAAAAAAGAGGGATGCATTATATCTTGGCTGGAAGTCTGCAGTACAGCAAACCCTATCTGCAAGTAAAAAAGTGACCCAACAGGCAATCAGCCTGTAAAAACAAAATATAAAGGAAGGTACAAAACTATGGAAAAAACAAAGAATTGGGCCAAAAAGCTGCTATGCCTTTCACTGGTTCTGATGCTTGTGAGCATGATTGGTGTTTCACTTGTTCAGTCTGGTGCAGGCAGCATTGAGGTCAAACACATGTACTGGGAAACCGAAGCAGGTATTGGCGTCAGCGCAAATATCTACATTCCCTCCTCAGCTACTGCTGAAAACCCCGCCCCCGCTGTAGTAACCAGCCACGGCTACCTGAACAACAAGGAAATGCAGGATGCTAATGCCGTTGAGCTGTCCCGCAGAGGCTATGTGGTAGTCGCAGTGGACCAGCCCGGCTGCGGATACTCCGATACCGCAGATTATGCTGGTCAAGGCGGTAACGGTATGAACTTTATCGCTGTCTACCAGGCTGCCCTCGAGCTGTCCCGTCTTCCATTTGTGGATCGGGAAAGAATCGGTGTCACCGGCCACTCCATGGGCGGTATGTCCTGTAACATGGCTGTTATGGCGGATAACGAGAGCGAAGATCCCATTATTTCTGCAGTACTTCTTAACTGCATCGACGCTGTTTACACAGATGCCTTCTCCATTTGGGGTATTGCAGCCAGCGGTGCCGGCGGCAATTATGTAAACACCTACGGCAATCGTGATGTTGGTATTATCGTCAGCAAATACGACGAGTTCTTCCACAAGCGTACCGATGCCAACGGCAATCGTCTGGATGCTCCCAGTTTCTTTGAGGACAAAAACCCAGACCCGCAGTCTTTCCTGCATTTTGGAAAGGATCCGACAGGTTTGGAAGAGCGCGAGGTCGGCGTCATCTATCATGAAACCATTGATGGCAAGGATGCAATTCGTGTATTCTACAACCCCTCTCAGATTCATCCCTGGTCTCACTTCTCTATGCGGTCTACAACTGCCACTATCGAATTCTTTGAGGAAGCCTTGGGTGCACCCAATCCCATTCCTGCATCCAACCAGCTCTGGCAATTGAAGGAAGCACTGAACTTTGTCGGTATGATTGGCTTTGTTCTCTTCATTGTTTCCTTCGCCACAATGATGCTCTACACCCCGATGTTCGAGGAACTGCGTGCCACAGAAAAGGCCGGTGCTATCCGTACCAACAAGAAGGGTCTTATATGGTTCGCAATTTCCGCAGTTGTCACAACAGCTTTCGGCGCATTAACCTTCCAGACAGTGGTTCAAACTGTCAAGGGATTCTCCTTCGCCGAGCAGCCTATGATTTTGGGTATTGCAGCTTGGGCTGCCCTTTGCGGATTGGTATCCGTCCTGATGATGTTTATTGGATATCGCATCAACGGCAAGAACGACGGTATTGATATGGAGGATCGCGGTGTAAAAATGCCGATTAGAAAGCTGCTGAAAACCGCCCTGCTGGCAATTATCGTGGTAGTTGTATCTTATACTTGCGTATTCCTTGCAGACTACTTCTGCCTGGCAGACTTCCGTATTTGGAATGTGGGTATCAAGACGTTCAATGCAGATATTCTGCGCATTGCTATCTTCCCCCACGCACTCCTGTTTATGCTGTTCTACATTCCGTTCTCTGTCTCTAATAACAGCTTTAATTTCAATCAGATCGGCGGCAAGCATTCTTGGGTAAACAATCTCATTAATACATTGATTGCCCTGCTTCCTCTGCTGATTCTGCTTGGCATCCAGTACGGTACTTACTTTGCAACCGGTCACCAGCCCTTCTCCGAGAATGACGCCGGCATGAACTTTGCTCAGCTCTGGGCATTCTTGCTCATCATCCCCGGTGCCTCCATCATTGATCGGATGCTGTACCGAGTCTCAAAGAATCCCTACCTGGCCGGCATCATTACCAGCGTGATTGTAGCTCTCATCAGCTGCTCTAACACAACCACCAGCCTGCCTTTTGCGGGATAATGGATTAGATTAGAAAACGAATACGTAACAAATCTGCCCATGGGTCGTCGGTTCCCATGGGCAGAACTTTATGGACAGTTTACTGTGTCTCGGGCACCGCAGGAGGCGGCTCTGCCGAAGATGCCCCAGGTTCGATTATTGTGGGAATACCACCGTCAGGATCCACTTGAAATCCCCTTCTCCATATATCGCAAGGGGGACGTTGGCAGGCATAACCAAAGCCTCGCCGGCATGAACCAGATGCTCGACACCTCCCACTGTAAACCTGCCGGTGCCTTCCAGCACGTAGACAAAGGCGTCTCCTGTAGAACCATGGGTGCCGATTTCCTCTCCTTTGGAAAAGGCGAACAGGGTCATACTCAGAGCGCTGTTCTGGGCCAGAGTCTTGCTCACAATTTGCCCAGGCTGCACCTGGATCTCCTCTGGACAGGCAGCAGTTGGCGGACTATCTGGGAGTGGATCGCACAGCGCTATCCAAGGAGCTGGGGAAAATGAAACGGGAAGGACTGTTGGACTATCACAAGAGTGTGTTCCGTATTTACCGTGATAGGGGATAAACAGCTCACCATGAAGGTGCGGCATTGATTACCTAGAGCATCGAGGATATTCCCTCGGTGCTCTTTTGTGAAGACCGACTTAACTAAATTTGACAAAAATTTGACATAAATTTCACATTGGACATATAGGAAACGCTGCAATGTTCCTTTACAATTAGAAGGGGATTATGCAGTTAATTGGACATTTGCTCTCCTGCAATTCCGGTTATAATCCCCATTCCTTCTCTAAATTCTTGAGTCAAAAAACAAAAACATAATAAAAAGGAGAATCCTAGATGAAAAAATCAAATTTGAAAAACATCCTCGCTATTGTCCTTTCCGCTGCTCTGGCAGTATCGCTCCTTGCCGGATGCGGTAAACAGCAGTCCACAGAGACTACCCAATCCGGAGCCAATAACAAGGCAGCCGGTACCGTTTTTCTGAGCGTGAATCCTGAAATCGAAGTTGAGTACGATGACCGCGGACTGGTTTTAGAGATCGAAGGCGTCAACGATGACGGCAAGACCGTTGTTGCCGGGCTTAAGGAGTATAAGGGCAAGGATTGCCAGATGGTAGTGAACGAACTGGTTAAGAAAATCTACGAAGCCGGCTATTTCGATGAAACTGTGGACGGTCATACTAAGAACATTGTTGTGAAACTGGAAGATGGTTCTGACGCTCCCGATGATTTTCTGGAAGAGGTTGCTGAGGGAGTCCGTGAGGCTGTTAAGTCCTGCGGAATTGATTCCAACACTATGACAATTCAGGGGGATGATCTGGATGACCAAGGCCGCATCGGCCAAGATAAGGCAAAGGAACTGGTTTTGGCACAGCTTGGCCTGACCTCAGCCTCCTTTAATAACCATGAGTACGAACTGGATGACGGTGTATATGAATTTGAATTCTCCGTCAATGGTGTTAAGTATGAGTATGAGGTAGATGCCCGTACCGGTAAGATTTTGGAAGCAGATATCGAAGGAAACGATGACTGGGACGATCTGGACAAATGGGATGATTGGGAAGACTTCACCGACGACCTGGATGACACCGACGACCTGGACGATGACGACGACCTGGACGACACCGACGACTTGGACGATGACAACAACCAGGACGATGATGACAACCAGGACGATGACAACGACCTGGACGATGACAACGACCTGGACGATGACAACAACCAGGACGATGATGACGACCAGGACGATAAATAATTGCCTAGGTTGGTAATTGCCGGCGATACAGTGGTTGCATACCCCCTGCAGCGGGATATGATGAACCCAATCCTCCTGCAAAACAATTATAATGATAAAATGATAGTTCTTCTGTAAATAAGGTAAAAGGCCTTCTATGATAGACCAAACATAGGAGGCCTTTTATTATTGCAGGAGAGAAGATGCACGTACACGGGGCACAAATGACAGAGGTATGATGCCTCTCTATACCATCCAAATCGGTACAATCAGATTTTTGCTATCAAAGGCGCTGAATTTGTCTGCCATGCAGAGGACTGCGCCGGTGCCAAGCTGAAAAGGAGATTTGTGGATGACGCCAAAGGCCCGGGTCAACCGCCTATCCGGTGTTGCAGTCTTCTTAATTTCCAGCGGGCAGAGCTTGCCGTCACCCTCCAGAATAACGTCAATCTCTTTAGAGTCGCGATCCCGATAGAAGTAGATATACGGTTCCAGCCCTGCGTTCTGATAGCCCTTCATTATTTCCGATACAGTGTAGTTTTCCAACAGTGCACCGCTCATAGCGCCGCTTTCGGCTACCTC
>CAZCOE010000110.1:0-24056 GCA_964500525.1 uncultured Clostridia bacterium
CCGTTAAGGGAAATCACACTTTGCGCAGACTGTCTCGGCTACTTCAGCTTAATAATGCTGTCATCCCAGAAGTCCGGTGCCTTGAAGCCAAGCAGAGTAGCAACTGTTGCTGCAATGTTGGACAGGCCCAACCTGCCTGTGTCCACAACCTCGTATTCTCCACCATGTACATTGTCATACAAAATGCATGGTACAGGGTTGAGGGTGTGGGATGTCTTGGCCTTGAGAGTTCCGTCGGAGTTGGTCTTTGCCTTGCCCGTCTTCTTGTCGATCTCGTACATCTCGTCTGCATTGCCATGGTCAGCAGTGACGATTGCACAGCCCCCCATCCTGTCGATGGTTTCCAGAACTCTTGTGAGAATCAGATCAACTGTCTCGACAGCAATCACTGTGGCTGCAAAATTGCCTGTGTGGCCAACCATATCACCATTTGCAAAGTTGATACGTGCAAAGTCGTACTTGCCTGTCTCCAGCTCGGAAATGAACTTCTCTCCTGCCTCAACGGCCTTCATCCAAGGTCTGGTGTCAAAGGAGACCTTATCAGAAGGGATTTCAAAATAGGTTTCCAGAGTCTCGCTGAACTTTCCGCTCTTGTTTCCGTTCCAGAAATAGGTAACGTGTCCATACTTCTGTGTCTCGGAAACTGCCATCTGAGTGACTCCGGAGTTAACCAGCAGTTCGCTCATGGTATTGAGAATCTCCGGAGGAGAAACCAGATAGCGGGAAGGAATGTGCAGATCTCCATCGTACTCCAGCATACCGGCATAGACCACCTTAGGGAATCTCTTTCTGTCAAACTTGGTAAAGTTCTCTGTTTCGAATGCCTTGGAAATCTCGATAGCTCTGTCGCCGCGGAAATTATAGAATACTACGGAATCCCCATCCTCGATTGTTCCGATGGGTTTTCCATTCTCTGCAATAACAAACGGAGGCAGATCCTGGTCGATAACCTTGGCCTCGGACCTGTATGTTGTGATTGCATCATAGGCAGATGCAAACTGTCTGCCTTCCCCCAGGACATGGGTATACCAACCCCGCTGGACCATGGACCAATCGGCCTCATATCTGTCCATTGTGATGTTCATTCTGCCGCCGCCGGATGCGATTCTGGCATCAAATGTATCGTCGTTCAGCTGGGACAGGAATGCCTCAAAGGGTTCCACGTACTCAAGGGCGGATGTCTCACCCACGTCTCTGCCATCCAGCAGAATATGGATGCGTACTTTCTTGACTCCGTCCACCTTGGCCTGCTTTACCATAGCCTTGAGGTGATCAATATGTGAATGTACATTGCCGTCGGAGAACAGTCCCATAAAGTGAAGTGTGGAGTTGTTGCTGACCACATTGCCGGAGACCTCCTGCCATGCATGGTTAGCAAACATCTTGCCTGTCTCGATGGACTGAGCTACCAGCTTGGCTCCCTGACTATAGACCTTTCCTGCTCCGATAGCGTTGTGGCCAACCTCAGAGTTGCCCATGTCGTCATCGGTAGGGAGTCCTACTGCTGTACCGTGTGCTCTCAATTTAACTGTGGGATACTGGGCCATAATCCTGTCCAAGGTGGGAGTGTAGGCCTGCTTAACCGCATTGCCCTCTACCCTGTCGGTGAGTCCGATGCCGTCCATTACAATAACCACAACCGGGCCCTTGTATCCGGGAAAACCGCTTTTCTCAAGCTTCATATCAATGCTCCTTTTCATAAATTATGGCCGCATCTGTTGGTCAGACACGGCCATACTGTCATAACAATAATCAGCAGTTGGAAATTGTGGTCCAATCCTCCAGCTTGAGGCTGGCGCCGCCAACCAGACCGCCGTCGATATCTGCCATGCCAAAGAGTTCCTTGCAGTTGGTAGCCTTGACGCTGCCGCCATAGAGAATGCGGACTGCATCGGCAACCTCTCTGTTGTACAGCTCGGCAACGCACTCTCTGATCAGGTGGCAGATCTCCTGTGCCTGCTCAGATGTGGCTGTCTTGCCTGTACCGATGGCCCAGATAGGCTCATAGGCGATTACCAGAGAAGCAACCTGCTCACTGGTGAGATCCTTGAGTGCAAGCTTTACCTGCATTCTGATCCACTCGTCCTTGATTCCCAGTTCTCTCTGCTCAAGGGTCTCTCCACAGCAAATGATGGGAGTCATGCCATGAGCAAATACTGCCTTGGCCTTAAGGTTAACAGTCTCATCTGTCTCTGCAAAGTACTCTCTGCGCTCGGAGTGGCCAATAATAACATAGGATACACCAAGCTCTGCCAGCATAGGTCCGGAAACCTCGCCGGTATATGCTCCGCTGTCCTTGAAGTACATGTTCTGGGCAGCTACCTTAACGTTTGTGCCGGCACACAGCTTTGTCACATCGGGGATGCACACAAAAGGAACGCCGAGAACAACCTCGTTGTTTGAATCTTTAACTGCAGGAATAACCTGGGAAACAAACTCAACAGCTGCCTTAACGCCGTTGTTCATCTTCCAGTTGCCTGCTGCCATTTTAACTCTAGCCATTGTATTTACCTCTTATACTAATTACTTGTCGTTTGCTGCTGCAACACCGGGAAGCTCCTTGCCCTCCAGGAACTCAAGGGAAGCACCGCCGCCGGTGGAGATGTGGGACATCTTGTCTCCATAGCCCATCTGGTTAACAGCTGCTGCGGAATCGCCGCCGCCGATAATTGTGGTTGCGTCAATATTTGCAAGAGTCTCTGCTACTGCATTTGTGCCCTTGGCAAAGTTGGACATCTCGAATACGCCCATGGGGCCATTCCATACAACTGTCTTGGCAGACTTAAGTGCATCAGCAAACAGAGTTCTGGTCTTGGGTCCGATATCCATACCCATCCAGCCGTCCTCAATCTTGTCGCT
This sequence comes from uncultured Clostridia bacterium, assembly GCA_964500525.1. Lineage (GTDB taxonomy): Bacteria > Bacillota > Clostridia > RGIG7378 > RGIG7378 > RGIG7378. The sequence continues at coordinate 2,860 of CAZCOE010000110.1, forward strand.
GTCTACAACCTTGTAATTGGCATCATTGGCGAACTGGTCAGCAACTACTGTGTCCACAGGGAGCAGCAGCTTGTCGCCGGCCTTGGCCAGCATTTCCTTGGCATACTCGATGTAGTCAGGCTCAAGCAGGGATGTGCCTACGCTGTAGCCCTTGGCTGCCAGGAATGTGTATGCCATGCCGCCGCCTACAATAAGCTTGTCAACCTTGGTAATCAGGTTCTCGATAACAGAAATCTTGGAGGAAACCTTGGATCCGCCCAGTACTGCCACGAAAGGTCTTACAGGGTTATCTACTGCATTGCCTAGGAAATCGATCTCCTTCTGCATCAGGTAGCCAACTACAGCTGTATCCACATACTGTGTAACACCTACGTTGGAGCAGTGTGCTCTATGGGCTGTACCGAAGGCGTCATTTACAAACACATCGCAAATGGAAGCCAGATCCTTAGAGAACTGCTCTCCGCACTTGGACTCCTCTGCTCTGTATCTTGTATTCTGGAGCAGAATTACTTCGCCGTTCTTCATGTTGGCAACGGCTGCTCTGGCATTATCGCCTACGACGGTGTCATCTGCAGCAAATTTGACCTCCTGACCCAGCAGCTTGGTAAGAGCCTCGGCTACAGGGGCAAGTGTAAATGCTGCATCAGGTCCCTTGGGCTTGCCCAGGTGGGAGCAAAGGATAACCTTGCCGCCATCTGCAACCAGCTTCTTGATAGTGGGAAGTGCTGCAACAAGTCTTGTGTCATCAGTAATCTTGCCATCGATAATTGGCACATTAAAATCGCATCTGCAAAGAACTCTCAGGCCCTTTACGTTAATATCGTCAACGGACTTCTTATTAAGCATTGTTTATCTCCTTTCTTCTATACGCGAAAAAAGAGCCCAAACCCACTTATAGTGGGCAGGGCTCGTGGGTCTAAAATTAGTTAAGCTCAGCGAAATACTTGATTGTTCTTACCATCTGAGATGTGTAGGAATTCTCGTTGTCATACCAGGAAACTACCTGTACCTGATATGTGTCATCGTCGATCTTGGAAACCATTGTCTGAGTTGCATCAAACAGAGAACCAAACTTCATGCCAACAACGTCAGAGGAAACGATCTCGTCTGTGTTGTAGCCAAAGGACTCGTTGGAAGCAGCCTTCATAGCAGCATTGATGGACTCCTTGGTTACGTCCTTACCCTTAACAACAGCAACAAGAATTGTGGTAGAACCTGTAGCTGTGGGAACGCGCTGTGCGGAACCGATAAGCTTGCCCTTGAGCTCGGGAAGAACAAGTCCGATAGCCTTTGCTGCGCCGGTGGAGTTGGGAACGATGTTCATAGCGCCGGCTCTGGATCTTCTCAGGTCGCCCTTTCTCTGAGGACCGTCAAGGATCATCTGGTCTCCTGTGTAAGCATGAACAGTTGTCATGATACCGGAAACGATGGGGTATGTGTTGTTAAGAGCCTGGGTCATAGGAGCCAAGCAGTTTGTGGTGCAGGAAGCTGCAGAAATGATCTTGTCGTCAGCGTTCAAAACTGTGTTGTTTACGTTGTAAACGATGGTCTTGGGGTCTGCGAAGTTTGCAGGATCCTTCTTGTTGGAAGCAGGTGCGGAAATAACAACCTTCTTTGCGCCGGCAAGGATGTGCTTGTTAGCGTCAGAAATATCTGTGTAGAAGCCTGTGCACTCCAGAACTACGTCAACGTCCAGAGCCTTCCAGGGGCAGTTGATAGCGTCCTTCTCTGCATAGATCTTGATGCTCTTGCCGTCTACAATGATAGAATCCTCAGTAGCCTCAACAGTGTGAAGGCCCTCACCGTACAGGCCGCAGAATCCACCCTGGGCTGTATCATACTTAAGCAGGTGAGCCAGCATCTTGGGGCTGGTAAGGTCGTTAATTGCAACTACCTCATATCCCTCTGCAACAAACATCTGGCGGAAAGCGAGACGACCAATACGTCCGAAACCGTTAATAGCAACTTTTACCATAGAAAAACCTCCTGATAATATACAAATCTATTTGCACAAAAAATGTAACCTAGTTTATTATTGATTCTTTTCGATATAGCTAACCAAGTCGTTGATAGTCTTCATATCAGCTGCTTCTTCCTCATCGAACTGAATGTTGAACTCCTCCTCGATGGCCATGATAACCTCAACAACATCGATTGAGTTAGCACCCAAATCCTCAACAAGGTTGGCATCTACTGAAATCTTCTCCGGGTCGATTCCCATCTTGTCAGCAACAATTGCTATAATCTTTTCTGTCATCTTTAATCTCCTTTACACACACCAAACCCGTCAGGGGGAACCTGACGGATCAGATGCAAAATACAAAATTAAATTTCGATTACGGTCTCGTCCGCATCGCTGTCGGCAGCGGGCTCAGGCTCTGCAACTGCCTCAACATCCTCGGGCTCTTCCTCAGGCTTAGGATCTATAGGAGCAACTGCCTTAATGCTCAGGTTGATCTTCTTGTTCTCGAAGTCTGCCTCTATAACCTTGGCCTCAACAATCTGACCGATGGAAAGTGCTGCCTCAGGAGTAGGAATCCTCACACTGGAGATCTGAGAAATGTGAACCAGAGCATCAACTCCGGGGACAATCTCTACGAATACTCCGAAGGGAACCATTCTCATAACTTTAGCAGTAACAATGTTGCCTACAGCATACTTGGTCTCTGCATTTGCCCAAGGATTATCCTCATCTCTGCGATATCCAAGAGAAATCTTCTTGGTCTCGGGATTGAAATCCTTAACAAATACCTTAACCTCATCGCCTGTCTTGAGCACCTGGTTGGCATGATGAATCCTCAGCCAGGAAAGATCGGGAAGGTGAATCAGGCCATCCACACCGCCGATGTCTACGAATGCACCAAAGCTGGTAAGATTCTTAACAATACCGGTGTACTCCTTGCCCTCCTCGATGTTTGCCCACAGCTCAGCCTCAGCCTCTCTCCTCTTTGCATCAACTATGGCCCTGATGGAGCCAATAATCTTCCGGGGCTTCTTGTACTCAATAATCTTGATGTCGTATGTATTGCCGACGAACTCATCGAAGTTCTTGACGCGTCTGGATGTAACCTGAGAAGCAGGGATAAAGATCCTTACCGGGCCGTACATGGCAATAACTCCACCATTGACAGTCTCTGTAACAGTTGCCTGGATAGGTGTTGCGCTGTTGTAGGCCTCCTCTACTGCTAAACTGTACTTCTGCTGATCCACTCTCTTCTTAGAAAGGACAACAACACCCTCAGCGTCGATTACGCGGAGAACCTTAACCTCAATCTCTGTACCGATCTCAATCTGATCCGGTGTGAAGTTGGGGTCGTCAGAATATTCGCTATAACTTACTATTCCGTCGGACTTGAAGCCAACGTTAACGATAACGCCCTGGTCATCCTTGCCAATGACGGTACCCTTAACAACCTGGCCATTTTTGAGCGTGACGAAAGACTTATCAATCTCTTCCGCAAAATTCATCTCGCCCATGTCCTTGTTAATCTGATCCATGAAACTTGTTACCTCCTTGATTACCCAGCTGGGCGTACTTGCCCCAGCCACAATGCCAACATTATACTTATTAGTACTATCAAATGTCAAATGGATATCTTCGACATTTTCCACTAAAAAGCTGTTTTTACAAAATTCTGTGCATATTTTTAGTAACTTCTGGGTATTTGAACTCTTTCTGCTGCCAATTACCAGCATAATATGGGATTCGGAGGCCAATTTCCTGGCCGCATCCTGTCTATGTCTGGTGGCATGGCATACTGTGTTGAACACCCGGATATTCTCCACATGGTCCCTGAGCAGAGAGATTATTCTGTCTGCCTCTTCTGCATCCATTGTGGTCTGAATAACAACAGATACCGGCTCGTCCTGCAGTTCTCCGGCTGAAATCATGGCTTCCGCCTGCTGCAGTGAGCCTATGCAGAGGCTGCGGGAGCACCAACCGGCAATACCGATTACCTCTGGATGGGATGCGTTGCCAACAATAACTACCAGGCGGTTTTCTCCGCTCTCTCTGTCCGCAATCCGGTGAATCTTGGCTACACTGGGACATGTGGCGTCGATAATGGTGAGTTCTGATTGTTCTGCGGCACTATACAGATCCCGTCCTGCTCCGTGGGCGCGAATCAATACCTTGCTGCCCCGGGGCACCTGTGATATCTGATCCACCACAACCATTCCCCTGCTGCACAGGCTATCCATAACCAGATCGTTATGGACCAGCATTCCGCAGCAATACAGGACATCATCCTGTGCCAGATTGGCACAGGCCATATCTACAGCCCTTTTGACGCCGTAGCAAAAGCCGCTATATTCTGCCACCTTGGTGTTAATCAAATTGCTACCCCTCTGACTGCCTCTATCTCCCTCATAAGCTCCACTGTGGCTGTCTGCATTTCGCTGCCGTTGGTCAGCCCCTGATACTTACGGGGTTTGCCGAAAGTGAGTTTTACCTTGGATCTGAACTTGATCCTGCCCTCGATTGTGCATGGAACCACCCAGGCGTCCGCCTTTGTGGCAATCAGCATTGCTCCTGCATGAATCTGGACATCCTTAAGGTCCTCGTCCCTGACCCTGGTTCCGTAGGGCGCTATAGTCACCATGTTCTTGTCATTGAGAGCCTGGGAAACGGTTCTGAACATTCTGAAGTCTGCAGTGCCCCGATTGACAGGTATACCGCCAAAGTACTTAAGGATATTTCCAAAGAGCTTTACCTTAAACAGCTCCTGCTTGGCAATCAGCAGTGACTTGCGGCGCTTGTTGAAAACGGCGATGAGTATGCCGTCCCAGCCGCTTCTGTGGTTATAGCACACCACTACATTGCCCTCCGCTGGGATATTCTCTCTGCCCTCTACCTTGACGCTCAGGAGTATTCTGATAACCTGTCTGGCAATCCAGACCACGACCTTGTATATCATCCAAGCTTCTCCAACAGTCCCGTAATGTAGGTGATGGTCTCCTCAACCGTCATGGCGGTATTGTCCAGCATGACTGCATCCTCTGCAGCCTTAAGAGGTGCAAAGGCCCGTTCTGTGTCCTGTTTATCCCTGGCAATCATATCTGCCAGAACCTCCTCAAAGGGTGTTTCTATGCCCTTGGCAGTGTTCTCCAGGAATCTGCGGCGAGCTCTTGCCTCAGGTGTGGCACTCAGGAATATCTTGAGCTGAGCCTTGGGCAAAACATATGTGCCTATATCCCGGCCGTCCATAATAACATTGTTGCGGCTGGCCAATTGGCGCTGGATCTCCACCAATTTGAGCCTGATCTCCGGAACTACCGCCACATTGGAGGCGCCCATGGACACTTCCGGTGTGCGGATAAGTCCATTTACATCCTCTCCATCCAGGAACATATGCTGAACTCCCTCAATATTGCGTACATCAATGAGGAAATCGTTGAGCCGAGGCAGCATTGCCTCCCTGTCCTTGGTATCAATACCCTGGCGGATATACCACAGTGCAACGGTTCTGTACATAGCTCCTGTGTCGATGTAGATATAGCCCAATTTGCCGGCCAAGGCCTTGGCCAAAGTGCTCTTGCCTGCTCCTGCAGGACCGTCGATTGCAATTGAAATCATTGTATTCCCCCTATGTGTTCATTCCGGCCAAGTGTCCGGAAGAAAATGCTATTGTCAAATTGAACCCGCCTGTATAGCCGTCCACATCCAGCAGTTCTCCTGCGAAAAACAGACCGGGACACAGCTTGGACTCCATTGTACCCGGATTAACCTCCTTGATTGAAACGCCTCCGGCAGTAATAATTGCCTCGTCTATGGAGCATGTGCCGGAAATCTCTATGGTAAACGCCTTGAACAGGGCAACTATCCCGCTGCGCTCCTGTCTGGTTATGGCATTAACCTGCTTGTCAGGGGCTATTCCCGACCTGGACACAAATACCGGTATCATCTTAGCAGGTAACAGCTTGGATAGGCAATTGGAAAATTCTCTGTTGGGCCATTGGCCAAAATCTCTCAGGATGCGCTTGTCCAGCATTTCCTCTGTTAGCCCCGGCTTAAGGTCTATGGATATATAGCCGGACTTAAAGGGCAGCCCATATCCTCGGCTGCCGCTGAGAATCACCGGCCCGGTTACGCCAAAGTGGGTAAACATCATCTCCCCAAAGTCTGAGTACACCTTGGAGTTGTCGATATAGAAATCCACAGATACATTTCTCAATGACAGGCCCTGCATTCTGGCGCAGTCTCTGTCATCGGACCTGAGAGGTACCAGGGATGGACGGGGCGGGACTATTGTGTGTCCGAACTCCTTGGCAAATCCATAACCATCCCCGGTGGATCCGGTTGCAGGGTAGGACTTGCCTCCTGTGGCTATCACCAGGCTCCGGCAGTACAGCTCCAATCCGGATGCAGTGACGACGCCAAAGGTGCCATCCTCTTCCTTGAAAACACGGCGGACATTCTCGCTATAGTACGTCCTGACGCCGCTTTGGCGGAGCTTGTCCTCCATGCATGAAACCAGCTCCTTGGCACTGTCGGACACCGGGAAAACTCTGCCTCCCCGTTCCACCTTGGTCTTAACGCCGCTGCTCTCAAAAAAATCTATTATGGAATAATTGTCAAATTTGGAAAATGCGGAATACAGAAATCTGCTGTTGCCCGGGATGTTGGCCATCAGATCTTCCATGTCGCATTGGTTGGTTATATTACCCCGTCCCTTGCCGCAGATACTCAGCTTGCGGCCCGGGCGTTGGTTTTTATCGATAATGCAAGTACGCCTGCCCCTCTGGGCAGACGTTATTGCCGCCATCATTCCTGATGGTCCTGCGCCTATTACAATTACATCCCAACTATTGCGCATCCAGTGCGGCTCCATGATCCTCGCCGGAGGCGTCCTCTGCGTCATATCTGGCCTGGGTCTCGTCTATCTCCTCCTGGGTAAGCTGGCCGGTTTTCCGGCGATAGTCAAAGATAGCCCTGTCAATAGCGTCCTCTGCCAATACGGAGCAGTGGACCTTGGTGGGAGGGAGTCCGTCAAGGGCCTCAACAACGGCCTTGTTGGTAAGGGCGAGAGCCTCATCCACAGATTTTCCGATAATCAACTCAGTAGCCATGCTGCTGGATGCAATGGCAGCTCCGCAGCCAAAGGTTTTGAACTTGGCATCTACTATGATGTTGTCCTCCACCTTGATGAACATCTGCATGATGTCGCCGCACTTAGGGTTGCCAACATATCCCACGCCGCTGGGATTCTCAATCTCTCCCACGTTGCGAGGGTTCATAAAATGATCCATTACCTTATCACTGTATATCATAATAAATCTCCTGAAGATAGTTTATTTGTTGTACAGCGGAGACATGGCTCTGAGTCTGGCCACCACCTCCGCCAGTGAATCCACCAGCAGGTCTGCCTCCTCCAGGGTGTTTGTCCGTCCCAGAGAAATCCGGATAGAACCGTGGGCCTGCTCGTGCTTAAGTCCGATAGCAAGCAAAACGTGGGATGGGTCAAGGGATGCAGATGTGCATGCAGAGCCGCTGGAAAGTGCAAAGCCCTTGGCATCCATACACAGCAGTATTGACTCTCCCTCGATATACTCAAATGACACATTGATGTTGTTGGGCAGTCTGTGTACCCTGTCCCCGTTGATAAAGCAATAGGGAATCTCCTTGGTCAGCCTGTCCATAATATGGTCACGGAGGGCTGTCAGATGGGCTGCCTTGGCATCCATCTCCTCATAGGCCAGCTTAAGCGCAGTGGCCATGCCCACAATATATGGAATGTTCTCTGTGCCGGGCCTGTGGCCTCTCTCCTGATGTCCCCCATAGAGAACATTGTCGATATTGACGCCCTTGCGAATATACAGGCAGCCTATGCCCTTAGGTGCGTTGAACTTGTGCCCGCTGATGGACAGCATGTCCACACCGGAATCCTTTACATTAATATCCAGAGCGCCTGCAGCCTGAACCGCATCGGTGTGGAACCACACCCCGTGATTGTGAGCCACCTGAGCCAGTTCCCTGATAGGCTGAATTGTGCCTATCTCGTTGTTTGCCCACATTATAGAGACCAAAACCGTGTTGTCACAGATGGCCTTGTCCAGATCCTCAGGAGAAACCATACCCTGGGAATCAACAGGCAGATATGTGACCTGCCATCCCTCTGCCTCCAGCTGTTTGCAGGTATTGAGCACTGCGGGATGCTCGATGGCGGATGTAATAATGTGGCTGCCCTTCTTGCGAAGCTTGGCAGCTGTGCCCCGTATGGCCCAGTTGTCGGACTCGGTACCGCAGGATGTGAAGTAAATCTCCTGAGGCGTGCATCCCAGCAGGGCGGCAATATCAGCCCTGGCATCTATAAGTGCCTGCTGAGCAGTCCTGCCAAAGGAATGAACCGATGAGGGATTGCCGAAATTGTCTGTGAAGAAAGGAAGCATGGCCTCAACCACCTCGGGTCTCACCGGGGTTGTGGCTGCATTATCCATATATATTCGTCTCTGTGTCATTATGAATCGACCTCTGTTGAATCAGTATTTTCTTGTTGGTCACGGTCAGGATTATCTACCTTATCCCTAAGCTCCCTGACCTTATCTGTGGCCTGAGAGGTCCTGGTAAATACAGTAAATATCATGCCAATAATCATTAATATTATATAGATGGGCAAAACAAATTCAAGTGCATACTGGAAAACAAACACGTCCAGCATGATCAGCACAAACAGTACCAATGCTATTATTGCCATAACCTTTTTTAACATATTCAATCCCTCCAGGAGTCCAGCCAATCCTTAATGCGCTTTTCAGATCCGTTTTCAGTAGGCTCGTAGTATTTTGTGCCCTTAAGCTCCTCAGGCAGGAAATCCATCTTGACAAAGTTGCCTGGGTAATCGTGGGCGTACTTGTATCCAACGCTGTATCCTTGGTCCTTCATGCCCTGTACAGGGGCATTGCGCAGGTGCATGGGAATAGTGCCGCTCTTGCCCTTCCCTATATCGGACAGGGCATTTTCAACTGCCATATATGCGGCATTGGACTTGGGACTGACAGCCACTGCAATACATGCATGAGCCAATATGATCCTAGCCTCCGGCATTCCGATGCGCCTGACTGCCTCTGCTGCCGCAACTGCTATCTGCAGAGCCTGGCTGTTGGCCATTCCCACATCCTCAGATGCGCAGATCATTATCCGCCTGGCCAGGAATTCAGGATCCTCTCCGGCATACAGGGCCCTGGCAAGGTAGAATACTGCCGCATCCGGGCTGCTGCCTCTCATGGACTTGATCATAGCGCTGATATTGTCGTAGTGGTCCTCACCGTCCTTGTCGAAACGGACTGTGCCGCTCTGACATGACTCCACAGCTGTTGCCAGATCGATATGAATACATCCATCTGCGTCAGGGCGTGTTGTCAAGACTGCCAGTTCCAGGGCGTTGAGAGCGCGTCTGGCATCTCCTCCGGATATGGCTACAAAATGATCCAGGGCTGATTGGTCTATGGAAATGTTGTACTGTCCCAGACCATACTCGCTGTCAGTAAGGGCACGGTTAAGGATCTTGGAAACCGCCTCCTCGTCCAGAGGCTTGAGCATAAATACCGAGGAACGGGATATCAGAGCCTTGTTTACCTCGAAATAGGGGTTCTCAGTGGTGGCTCCGATCAACACAATGCTGCCGTTCTCCACCGAAGGAAGCAGTGCATCCTGCTGAGCCTTGTTGAATCTGTGGATCTCGTCGATAAACAGAACTGTCTTGCCGGCCGGGTTGAGAAAATCATTGGTGGCCTGGGAACATATCTTCTTGATATCGGCAACACCGGAGGTTACTGCATTGAGTCTCTCGAAATTCGCATGGGTACTGGCAGCAATAATGCGGGCCAAGGTGGTCTTGCCTGTGCCGGGAGGGCCGTAGAGAATGATGGAAGTGATCCTGTCTGCCTCGATCATACGACGAAGCAGCTTGCCCGGCCCCAGAATGTGCTCCTGGCCGTAGAAATGATCCAGGGTTACCGGTCTCAATCTGTAGGCTAATGGTTCTACGCTGCTCATGCATCCACCCTGATATCGTAGACGTCGTGGTGGTCCAGGGCATATTGAACCATGGCGTCCATGTCGACCTTCTCCTCGGATTTGAGGATCCTGTCAAGATGAGGCCTTGTAGCCGGATGTTTTGCCACAAATACGGAACAGCAATCCTCATGGGCCTGGATTGACGTTTCGAATGTGCCTATTTTCCGGGCGATTGATATAATGTCGTTCTTGTCCATGCCGATAAGGGGACGGAACACCGGCATATCGGTGGCGTTATCTGTAACGGCAATTGCCTCCATCGTCTGGCTGGCCACCTGACCGATATTCTCACCTGTGATAATTGACTGCAGACCTCTGTCTTGGCAAATGCGCTGGGACACCTTCATCATCAGTCGGCGCATATGGAGTATTGTCTCCTCCTCAGGGCAGACCTGGGCAAACTCCACCATAGGGTCGGTAATGGATACCACATGGAGCTGAATCCTGTCCACATACTCGCACAGCAATTTACATAGAGCCTTGACCTTCTCCAGGGCTGCATCTCCTGTGTAGGGAGGCGTAGCAAAATGCAGAGCCTCCAGCTCTACTCCCCGGCGGGCCATCATCCAACCTGCAACAGGGCTGTCAATACCGCCGGATATCAACAGCAATCCCCGGCCGTTGGTGCCCAGAGGCATACCGCACTGGCCCGGGATCTTGTCCAGATATACGTAGGTCTTCTCCCTGATCTCAATATAGACTGTAAACTGTGGGGTATTAACGTCCACATCCACACCGGGCACAGCCTCCAGAATATCTCCGCCGATATTCATGGACACCTCAGGAGATTGCATGGGGAATGACTTGTTGCCCCGCTTGGTCTCTACCTTGAATGTGTTAAGTCCCCGGTTTGCATGGGCCTCTGCAGCCAGAGCAACTGCCTGGGCAGAAATATCCTGATAGACAGAGGGAACCATATCGGCAACGCTGACTGACACTATGCCAAATACCTCTGCCACCAATCCCGCAGCCTCATCAAAGGGGTAATTGGGATCCTCAGACTCCAGGTATACCCGGGACTGACTGCATGTAACTCTGGAAACACCCAGCTTGGAAACCTTGCGGCGAATATTCTTGATCAGGCGGGACTCAAACTGGGGTCTGTTCAGTCCCTTAAGTGCAATTTCTCCATATCTGATAACTAATACTTTGCTCATATATGCAAACCTCTATCTGCGTCCTCTGTTTGGCCTGGTAAAAACCGTTGAGATTATATCATTGACCGCGTCCAGTGTACACCTGATATCCTCCTGAGTGTTAGTATGGCTGAAGCTGAACCTGATGGCGCCGGACAGAATCTGTTGAGAGTATCCCATGGCAGTAAGCACGTGGCTGGTCTTGGAATTTGAGGCGCAGGCGGAGCCGGCGGATACACAGATACCTCTGGCATTAAGGGCGTTCAACATGATTTCTGCAGGAATTCTGAAGGATACGTTGAGAATATATGGGCTGCCATTCTCAGGAGACACCCTCTCTGCTCCTTCTATACCGGACAGACCCTGCCACAGCATATCTCTCAGGCCGATGACATGGTTCCTGTATTCATCCAGGTGCAGGCAGGCCTCCTTGGCAGCCGCGGTCATGGCTCCGATACCCGGGAGATTCTCCGTGCCGCTGATAATGTTCTTCTCCTGACCTCCTCCCAGAATGTAGGGCTGAAGCTTAAATCTATTGGACAAATATACAAAGCCCACACCTCTGGGTCCGTGGAACTTGTGTGCGCTGGCAGCAAAAGAGTCCACATAAGTGCCCGTCAGCTTAATGTCCTCCTTGGCAAAGCTCTGGACTCCATCCACATGAAACAGGGCGGAAGGGCACTTGGTGTGTACCAATCGGGAGGCCTCAATAATCGGGAAAATGTGCCCTGTCTCGTTGTTGACATGCATCATGTTCACCAGGACGGTATTCTCCGTCAGTGCATCCTCCAGGGCCTGCATATCTATACCATCGGCAGACACAGGCAGATATACCACGTCAAAGCCTCTCTTCTCCAGCTCTTTGAAGCAGTTAATGGCACCGTGGTGTTCCACAGAAGTAGTAATAACTCTGGCAGAGGCAGGATCTCTGACTCTGTTGCATGCAGAAAAAACAGCCAGGTTGTCTCCCAAGGTGCCGCCGGATGTGAAGTAGATATTGGCCGGCTTAACACCCAGGATGGAAGCTATGTCTCTGCGGCATTCCTCCAGATAGGCCTTGGCTGCCAGACCTCCGGAATGCAATGATGATGGATTGGCAAATAAATCCAAGGATACCCGGTTGTACTCCTCCAGAGCTGCTGCAGATATTGCAGTGGTTGCAGCATTATCCAAATATATGTACATACCTAAATATCGGTCCTGATAAGACCTGTTACCTTTCCGAGAATCGTCAGGCTGTCCCTGTCAACTATAATGGGATCCATGGAGCTGTTGCGGGGCTGGAGTCTATAGTGCCCCTCCTCCTTGTAGAAAGCCTTGACCGTAGCATCCTGGCCATCTATCAAGGCAACAACTATATCCCCGTTGTTGGCGCTGTCCTGGCGGCGGACGATCAACATGTCTCCATCCAGAATGCCGGCCTCAATCATACTGTCCCCTGTAACTCTGAGGAGGAAGCACTCCTCGCCGTGAAGCATGGTGCTGGATACCGTAAAATACTGATCTATACTCTCCTCTGCAAGAATGGGGGTACCTGCTGAAATCCGTCCAACCAACGGCAAACTGCTGACACCGGACTCCCTGGCCAGATATCTGTCGGAAGGGCAGCTGTCGGATGAGCGTCCGGGGACTACGCTCATGGCCCTCTTCTTGTCCGAGCCCAGCTTAATGCGGCCCTGCTTCTCCAACTCCTTGAGATAGGAATGTACAGAGGATGTGGACTTAAGTCCCACTGCACTGCAGATCTCTCTGACTGATGGGGGATATCCATTAGTAGATATCTGGTCCTTTATAAAAGAGAGGATCTTCTCCTCGTTATTCTGCTTCTTGCCGGTTGCCATAGTATGCCTCCCATTTTTAATACCATGAGTATAGCACAGAAAAAGCGAAAAGCAAACATTTGTTTTGAAAAGTGTTGACAACGAACAGATGTTCGTTTATACTGCAATTACAGCGAACAATTGTTCGGTTTTGGAGGTAATTATGAGATCACATTCACGCAGCAGTTCCAATAGCATTTGTTTCTCCATAGTATTATTTACAGCCATGGCAGTGCTGATTTTATCTATTGTGCTCATCAACTTTGATTCCATCTTTGCTTCATCCGATGGTGGTGAATATGTGTCCTATGTTGTTGAGGATCAGATTTCCGTATATGACCTGGCCTCCTCTATTTGCCGTCACGATGACAACGTATGGGAGATTGTCTATGAACTCAAGTCGGCAAACAATCTGAGCTCCGACACCATTCAGGCTAATTCAACTATAAAAATACCTACATCTGTGGTAGACATAGGTATTGAATCCATATCGCTTTGTAATGCAGACAACTAGCCTATTTTTCAAACATCATTCCCCTGCGCAGCTCTCTGACTGCATCTGGCAGGCCCATGGCCTCCAGTATGCAGAATGCAAATTCTGCAGCGGCAGCAGGACCGATTGCCGTTATTATATTGCCGTCCACCTGGACTGAGCCATTCATCAGGATAACATCCCTGCAATTGTCCAGGAATCCCGGATAGGATACGCACTTCTTCCCCTTAAGCAGGCCAAACTTATGCAATGCCATAGGTGCTGCACATATTGCACAGCATAGTTTTCCCAGACTGTTCATCTCCACAAAGAAAGATCGGACAAATTCATCGTTGGCCAGTGTCCGTGCCCCCGGCATTCCTCCCGGCAGAACACAGGCGTCATAATCCTCACACTTTACGACACTCTTCGTCACATCTGAGACTATTGAAATATTGTGGGATCCAACCAAAATATTTTTTCCTGTAACGGAACAAATATCTACTTTAATATCTGCTCTACGCAGAATATCGATGACGGAAATTGCCTCAATTTCCTCGAAACCATCAGGAACAAAAATAATAACTCGTTTCATGTAATATCACTCTCTCCATTATCATACCCATTATGATACATCGCGGCAAAAACAAACGCAATGTATCCGGATTCTGCTACAAATGATGCTTTGGGACCGGAAGGGCTAAAAAACCCCATGGCAAAAATAGTATACTACATAGGCGTAGCATAAATCCAAAACAAAATATTTGGAGGTTTTTATGAGAAAAAGTAAGGTTGTGATTGCAGACACCAACGCCGCATTCACTGAGGAGATGGCCAAGGCTATTAACTCGCAGCAGGATATGGAAGTTGTTCGCATTTGTTCCGATGGAGATCAGGCCCTCCGGGCTGTCAGGGAGTTGTTGCCTGATGTGTTGCTGATAGATGTTGCCCTGCCTGTCATCGACGGAATCGGAGTAATTGAGGCATTGGCCGGATTTGGCAATAGCGAGATCAGGACTTTGGTGTTGTCTTCTGTTAACAGTGATGCCATCACAACCAAGGTAATGTCCATGGGTGTATTCTATTACATGCTCAAACCTGTTGACACCGGCATCGTTCTCTCCAGAATCAGGCAATCCCTTATCCAGGAGCTGCCCGCAGGTGCCAATGTTCCTGCCCAGCACCTGGTAACTAACAAGGAGTTGGAGGTTGCGGTTACCAAACTCATGCGAGAGATTGGCATTCCCGCCCACATCAAAGGATATCAGTTTATTCGTGAAGCAATATTGCTGTCCATCAGGAACTACGAGATTATCAACTCAATAACCAAGCAGCTGTATCCTGCTATTGCATCACAGTATCAAACCACTCCCAGCCGGGTGGAGCGTGCTATCCGACATGCTATTGAGAGCACCTGGAACAAGGGATTTGTTAAGTCAGACGACAAACTCTTTGGCTACACATTGAGCACAGACCGGGGCAAGCCCACAAATGCGGAATTCATTGCAATTGCTGCAGATAAACTTCGTCTGCAGTACAACATAGCCGAATAGACTATTGAAAAAAGGGCACTTCTATACGAAGTGTCCCGTTTTTTACTTATCCAATTCCAATTTTGCTGTAAAGCACTGGTGGTCGTCAGAGCATCGGACGCTGCGCATGTAGCATACGTTGTTCTCGCCCTCCACAAAGTAGATGTTCAACTTCTCTCCCAACCTAGCCTCACCGTTATAGTCGATTTTGAAGAACTTCAGGTGCTGTCTGAATGGATCCGGAATGCAGTTATATATAATGTCCAGATAGACTGTGTTGTTCAGGTGGCCGTTGCTGTCCAGATCCGAATACCTGACGTCGTATGTACCTGCCAAGATATTGTTCTCCGGGCTGACTACCCGCTTGGGTACAGTCAATGTGTTTGATAAATCCCTGTTTTCCGTAAAGTCTACTCCGCATGCAGAGGGTCTCAATATATGGCGGGATGTCAGGTCCATCAGGCACCAGAGGGTAACGGCGGACATAATCAGCTGATCTCCCCTCCAGGCGTTGTATCGGCGAATGAACATAGCCCCGGAAATAGTATCGGACCAGGTATCCAATCGTATTTCATCATTGTATACCGCCCTATGGTAGTTCTCCAATGCCACTCGCACCAGCACAAAGCACATATTCTTGCTCACCAGATACTCGTATGGACAGCCTTGCAAAGTCATGTCTGCCCTGGCTAAATGCTGCATAAACTTCATCATCATGGAGTCCTTGAGGGTGCCGTCTGCCCCAAGCTGATAGTCCTTGATTTTGAATATCTCGCTATATTTCATAAATCTCCTCCGATTAATCTGCTGTGTCTATGGAGATGTCTCCCGTAGAAACCGACAGAATCATTTCTGTGCTGCCGTCTCCGTGTTTCACCTCTGCGCTGTTGACCTGTTCTACAGGGAATTTGCCAAAATTCACATTTCCAAGGCCCACCAGGTACCTGGCCACGAATCCTGCGTCCTCTGGGTGCAGCACCTTGATGTTGCCTGTGGTCACCTCTGCCTTGATAGATTCAGGTGTGCCGCAGCACAGCGTAACGTGGCCGGTAACCGTACCCCCTGCGAATCTGCTGTAACTGCCCTTCATGGAAATATTGCCTGTAACCACACCGACCTCCACACTGTGTGCAACTGAACCGGTATCGGTAATACTGCCGGTTGTAACGTCGCAAAACAGTGTCTCTGCCTGCAAATCGGACAGGTTCACATTGCCGGTAACTGATGTAACATACAGCTTGTTGTCTATTTTCAGGGACTTGGCTGTAGCAGATCCTGTTTCCACTGTAATATCCAGATTCTCCAGATCAGTATTCTCGGGCACCTTGATGTGCAGAGTCTTGTTCTGAACCTTGCGGTATATGCCTGCCTCCTGGCGGGATGAGAAATACTTGATCTGCAGATAGCCATTGTCGTTCAGGTGATAGTGAAGCTTGTTGTTGTCGGAAATGGGGGCATTATCCTCGGTAATCTGAATGGTATCGCCATGGTATTGCTCCACTACCACGTCTCCCGACAGCCAGTCAACCTGTATATAGCTGACCTGGGAGGCCTGCAGCTCGGCATTTCCCGAAGAATATGCCTGGGAACCCTCGTAGTAATAATCCAATTGACCAAAGGCATAGTTGGCGGACAGCCAGATGGCAAACCCGGCAATGGCCGCTGCAACCACAGCGCTGATAACAACCAATAAAGCTATCGTCTTTTTATTCATGCAATCCTCCGATTCCCATAGGATACTCTATATTTCTACTCGCCTGCGAACCATTTCCACAAGGCCAAGAGGCGAAAAATCGCAAATGTCCGTGACCAACTTATCTCCGGCAGTTGCCTCCTTGAGTCGGTCCAGCACCTGTGCCTCTCCCTCTCTGTCCATATTGATGAAGTCAATGACTATTATTCCACCCATATTTCGCAGCTTTAGCTGAGCCGCAATTTCCTCCGCTGCCTGGAGGTTGGTCTCGATAACCATATCCTTGGCAGTGCTTCCCTTACCGGAATTGACGTCGATGGCGGTAAGGGCCTCTGTGCTGTCAATTACGATGCTGCCACCGGAGGGCAGGTAAACCCTGCGTCCCAAAGCATGGCGCTGCATGGCATTCAGGTTATAGTATTCCAACATATCATAGGATTCGCTGTATTCTCTCACGGATACAGTCTCAAATCCCATTGACCTGACATAATCGCTTACCCGGCAAAAGGTGTCATGATGGTCTATAATGATTTCCCTGATATCTGCAGTCAATAATTTCTGCAGTCCGTAGTTCACCAAGTTTCTGTCTCCATCCACCGGACCTGGAACAGCAGACCTGGCCAACTGTTTCACAGCTGCAATCCAGTTTTTTGCAAGGTTCCGGGCTTCTGCCAATGCAACCTCGGCGCTGCACCGGGTGGCCACTGTCCTCATGGTAACCCCAAATTCCATGTTCAGCTCCTGATACAGCGTCCGCCGAACAGTCTCACCTATGGCCATCATGGCGGTCCTGGTTTCCGGTTCCTTGACCTTGGATGACACCGCGGTGGTATGTTCTCCCGGGAAAATGCACAGCAAATTGCCCACCAGGCTTATGCTGTCTGTAACCTGTCTCCCCTTGTTGTCCCTGGGTGGTTTTTGAGACTGGACCAACAGACTCTGTCCGCACTTAAATCCATGTCCCGGTGAGATATGCATAAAGCCATCTCTGTCCTCACCTATATCCAAAAATGCGGCGGACATAGCATTGTTAATAGCTGTAATCCTGCCTATATAGAGGGAACCTGCAGGGATATCCTCCTGGTGCAGCACCCCTGTCAGGTGGCCATTGGTTACCTGAATAACTGATGATTCCTCGGAACCTATATGTATGTACAGCCTGTTGTCTCCCATATTACCTAAGCAGCATTTCCCTTTTGTGAATTTTAATGCATTTCACATCACAGCCCATAAAATGGCTCAATCCATTAATAAACATGTCGGGACGCAGGTTATCGCTGGTACCCATGGTACAATCCAGACGAAGCACCGAAAGGGCGCCATGTTCTGACTCGGCAGCCAATGCCCAGGCATCTGCAACAGCCTTGGCGGCAGGATGATCTGAGGCCTTGAAGATAATGTGGTCTGAATCATGTCCTGTATAATCCCATACCTGCATTTCCTTGATCATTGGGCGAATATCCACCTGCTTAACTGTGTCCTTTGACCGTTTGTCAGCCATAACCTGCTGAGAATGGGACATGGCATCCAGAGCCTGCTGCAGCCCGGCTGTACCACCCGGAGCTGATACAAGCATGGAATATGTGCCTGCATAAACTGCGGCCATAACGCTGTTTTTAGGCGGCGTAAAGCTGCCCTCCAGCAATTGCAGATCCATAGGCAGAGCTGCGTTGGCCCTGTGCATAATCTGGCTGATGTCCGCCTTCTCTGCCAATCCCAGATCCATGACCTCGCATTCCGAGCTGATGCCCAGAGACAATGCCATTCCAAAAATCATGCTGGGATGAGGGTTGTACCCCCGGCTGTAGGAAATCGGTATTTGTGCCCTGCGAATAGCCCGTTCAAAGGTATGCAGCATATCCAGGTGGGAAATGTACCTGACCGTCTCTCCCTTGAAAAATCGGTATCTGATAACGCATCCCTGCCCACCGTTGTCCTGAATGGTGTTTACATTTTGCTTAATTTCGGTGCTCATTGCAAATACCTCCGTCGAAACACCTGGCGCCGCACATGCTGCAGGCCAGCTTGCAGTTTTTAGTTATCAATCCCTTGTATGCTCTATCCCTTTCACGGGCAAAGAATTCCTGTGTAACGCCTACATCTATAACGCTCCAAGGCAATATCTCATCGGTGCTGCGGGCCCTCTCGGTGTAGAATTTGGGGTCCAATCCGCTGTCCTCAATGGCCTTGTTCCAGCCCTCCAGGTTAAGGTACTCGTTCCAGGAGTCGAACTTGCATCCGTTCTGCCAGGCCTTGTACAGAATATCACCTGTGCGCCTGTCTCCCCTGGCAAACACTGCCTCCAATACGGATGTGGGAGTATCGTTCCAGCTGAGTGTAATCTTGCCTCTGGGCAGTCGACGTTTCAGGTAGTCCTGCTTCTCCTTGAGCTTCTCAGCTGTGTCCTGGGCCTCCCACTGGAATGGAGTAAAAGGCTTGGGCACAAAGGATGAGACGCCCAGAGAAACGGTGAGCCTCCTGGCCCTGTTCTTAGCCTTGAACAGCTCCACCACATGCTCTGCCATCTGGGCAATGCCCTCCACGTCCTCCATGGTCTCTGTGGGCAAACCGATCATAAAGTAGAGCTTGACTCTGTCTCTGCCCTTGTCTATGGCGATGTTGATGGTCTTGTCAAAGTCCTCCATGGTGACGCCCTTGTTGATAACGTCTCTCAATCGCTGGGTACCTGCCTCAGGGGCAATTGTTAGTCCGGATTTACGGACGGACTCAATCCTGTCCAGCAGGTCGTCGGGGAATTCGTCAACTCTCAGGGAGGGAACCGACAGGCTGACCTTCTGGGGAGTCAGCAATTCCACAAGTTTCCTGGTCAAAGGCTCCAGCTCCCGATAGTCTGAGGTGCTGAGGGATGTGAGTGACATCTCCTCATATCCGGAATTGCACTCCAATGCCATGGCGTTGCCTATCAATGTGTCAGCATGCTTCTCTCTAAAGGGTCTGTAGATAAAACCGGCCTGGCAGAACCTGCAGCCCCGGATACAGCCTCTGAACAGTTCCAGCATAACCCGGTCGTGGATAACCTTGGTAAGAGGAACCACGATATTTTCAGGGAAATATACCTTGTCAAGATCAGTAATAATCCTCTTGCGCACTGAGCGAGGCACAAAGTCCTCCTTGGGCTCAATGGCCGCAACAGTACCGTCCTCATTGTAGGAAACCTCATAAAGAGATGGAACGTAGACTCCCGGAACCTTGGCCACCATGCGCAGGAACTCCTGCCTGTCGGTGCTGCCGGAATGCTTCCATTGGCGGTACACGTCCAGCATCTCCAGGTTCATCTCCTCTCCCTCTCCAATCAGGAAAAAGTCGATGAAGTCCGCCAGAGGCTCAGGATTCATGGCGCAGGGGCCGCCTGCACACACAAAGGGCTGTCCATAGACCCGGTCCTTGGCGTAAATTGGAATCCTGCCCAGATCCAACATGTTCAGAATGTTGGTATAGCTCATCTCAAATTGCAATGTAAATCCCAGCAGATCGAACTCGTTCAAGGGAGTCCTGGTCTCTATGGAAAACAGAGGCATATTGTTGGCGCGCATGGCCTCTTCCATGTCCGGCCAGGGAGCAAAACAGCTCTCACAATAGCAATAGTCCCTGCACTCGTTCATCAGGTGGTACAGTATTCTCATACCCAGGCATGACATGCCAACGTCGTAATTGTCGGGGAAGCAAAAGGCAAAGTGGACGTCGTAGGTGCCCGGTGCCTTCTTAACTGCTCCAATCTCGCCGCCGGTGTACCTGGCAGGCTTGTCCACCCGATTCAGAATCTCGTCACTTAAATAAACTGTGCTCATACACACCTCATCGTAAGATATTGGTTACATTTTACTTGGTTTGGCCTGCTAATCGCAAGTTAATATCAAAAAAGCGGAGATTCTGTCCGAATACTCCGCTCTCTAAAGAACAAATAAATAATTACTCAGCCTTAGCTGCCTTGTTAGCTGCTCTGGCGATTCTAGACTTTTTCCTGGAAGCTGTCTTCTTGCTGATAAGCCCCTTAGCAGCAGCCTGATCCAAAGTCTTAGCGCAATTTCTCTGAAGCTCTGCAGAGTTCTCAGCGCCATTTGCAATAGCAGCCTTGGTCTTCTTGAGCTCTGTTCTAAGCTCAGACTTCAGGACAGTATTCTGTGCGTTCTTCTTATCATTAATAAGAATTCTCTTCTTAGACTGTTTGTTATTTGCCATGCTCTTCACCTCCTGGTAAAAATCCTGTATGTAAACGAAAGTAACTCTACAAACGTCAACTCGATGAATTCTACCACGAGTATTTCATATTGGCAAGAACAAATTTTCCGCATTCCAAAAGCGATTCAGTGAAAAGTGAATAGTGATGGGTGAAGAGTTGAGGACGCCATGCTCCCATGCTCGACTATATCAGTGAATAGTGAATGGTGATGAGTGAAGAGTTGAGGACGCCATGCTCCCATGCTCGACTATATCAGTGAATAGTGTAGAGTGATGAGTGAAGAGTTCTGGTCCCTATGTTCCTTTGGTCGATTTGGAAGCGGAGCACG
>CAZCOE010000111.1:0-20326 GCA_964500525.1 uncultured Clostridia bacterium
CCGCTTCCAAATCGAGCATGGGAGCATGGCGTCCTCAACTCTTCACACATCACTCTACACTCTTCACTGCGAAGCATCTATGCTTCGCCGGGAGCGGCGCCTTTTCCCGGTACTTTTGGGCGGTCAAAAGTACCGAAACGAAACTCTTCACTGAGAAAAGCAAAGCTTCGCCTCGCCCATCGATCACTGGAACATGGGGACCAGAACTCTTCACCCATCACTCTTCACTTTTCGCCATCTTCCTGCTATAATTTTAGAAAATATGTTCGTTTTTGGAGTTCTGCCCCATGTCATCTCGCGTCTACATTGCCATAGATCTCAAGTCCTTCTACGCCTCTGTAGAGTGCGTTGAGCGTGGCCTCAACCCCCTTACCACCAATCTGGTTGTGGCGGATATGAGCCGCACCGAGAAGACCATCTGCCTGGCAGTTTCCCCCTCCCTCAAGTCCTACGGCATTCCGGGACGTCCCCGGCTGTTTGAGGTGGTTCAGCGGGTCAAGGAGGTCAACAACCTGCGCCGGGCCAAGGCTCCCAACCATACCTTCTCCGGAGCCTCCTACAACTACCCGGATTTGCAGTCCTCCAAGGACCTGGAGCTGGACTATATTGTCGCTCCCCCTCAGATGGCCCTTTATGTGGATTACAGCACCCGGATTTACAACATTTACCTCAAATACATTGCTCCCGAGGACATTCACGTCTACTCCATCGACGAGGTGTTTATAGACGCCACCAACTATTTGCACACATACCGCATGACCCCTCGCCAGCTGGCCATGACCATGATTCTGGACATTCTGGGCAACACCGGCATTACGGCCACTGCAGGCATCGGCACCAATCTATACCTATGCAAAATCGCCATGGACATAGATGCTAAGCACCTGGAGCCTGACGAGAACGGTGTTCGCATTTCAGAATTGGACGAGATGAGCTATCGCCGGAGGCTGTGGACCCATCGCCCCCTTACGGACTTTTGGCGAGTGGGCCGGGGCTACGCCCGCAAGCTGGAGAAGCACGGCCTGCATACCATGGGAGACGTGGCCCGCTGCTCTCTGGGAGGTCCATCTGACTACTACAACGAGGACCTGTTGTACAGGATGTTCGGCGTCAATGCAGAGCTGCTCATTGACCACGCCTGGGGTTGGGAACCCTGCACCATGGCAGACATTAAGTCCTACCGCTCCTCGACGCACAGTCTCAGCTCCGGCCAGGTGCTCCAGCAGCCCTACGTTGCTGCAAAGGCCCGTGTGGTTATCAGCGAAATGGCGGACCAGCTGGCCCTGTCCCTGATGTCCAAGCGGGTGGTTGCCGACCAGCTGGTGCTCACCATCGGATACGACATAGACAACCTGACAGACCCCCAGCGTCGGGCAAATTACCACGGCCCTGTAACCATGGACGCCTACGGCAGAGCCATCCCCAAGCACAGCCACGGCACCGCCAATATTGGTCGATATTGTTCATCCTCTAACCAATTTGTGCAGACAGCAGGAGAGCTGTTCGACCGCATTGTCAACCCGGATCTGCTGATCCGCCGGCTCACTCTGGTGGCCAACCATGTGGTCTATCAATCGGATGTGCCCCAGGGCGCCGCAGAGGAGCAGCTGGACCTGCTGTCTATCTGCAGCCAGCAGACCGTGGACCGGGAACGGGAAGAACGGGTGCAGCAGGCAGTGCTGAGCATCAAGGAGAAGTTCGGCAAGAACGCCATTCTACGAGGTCTCAGCCTTGAGGAGGGTGCCACTGCCATAGAGAGGAACCAACAGATTGGAGGACACAAGGCATGAAATTCCCCTACGATGACATTATCAACCTGCCCCATCACCGCTCCTCCACCCATCCGCCTATGTCAAATCAGGCCCGGGCTGCCCAGTTTGCACCCTTTGCCGCTCTGGTGGGCTACGACGAGGCCGTTCAGGAGACCGCCCGCCTTACAGACAGTCAAATGGACCTTAGTGAGGATATGGGCCAGGCTCTGGACCGGCAGCTGCGCAGGCTCCAGGCCTCTATTGGTGACAAACCCACGGTTTCCATAACCTACTTCCTCCCCGACCAGCGAAAAAAAGGAGGCCGCTACCTTACTGCGACCTCCCGGGTTATTCATATTGATTCATTTAAGCGGTTCCTGCGACTGGAGGACCATACGGAAATCCCCTTTGACAGCATATTTAATATAGAGTTTTAGCCTTGCTGCCTGTCATCGAACCACTGCTGTATGGTTTCCCTATCTGCAGTGGCCCGTCCCTGTATCAGGTCGGTGCTGCCTCCTCCCTTGCCACCGATGGCTCCGTTTATTTCCCTTAGCCTGGCCCTCAGGTCCTGACTCTGGGAGCTGATAACATATTTGAACTGGCCCTGTTCTCCGGAGAATATGCCAAACAGCCCCGGACATAGGCTCTTGCCCCTGTCCGCCACGGCAATCATCACATCGTATTCCCAATCTGCCACGAACAAGGCTATATTGGTGGATCCCTGAGGCAGCTTGTCCAACTCCGTCAAGGCCAAGGCAGTTCTGGCGCCCTTGAGCCTGTATTGCAGGCTGCTGCATTCTTCCTTCAGCCGCTGTACACCCTGGGAAATGCTGTCCTGGGGCACTGCCAGCATACCCGACACCGCCGCAGTCTGCTCATATCTGCTGCGATAGTCCCTGAGCAGTCTCATCCCTGCCGTCATATTCAGTCGGACGCCGTTTTTATGCTTGACTGCATCCAATATTTTCACCATGCCCACCTCTCCTGTGCAATGGACGTGGGGGGCGCAACAGGCGCATACGTCCACTCCGGGGATTGTGACTATTCTGACGTTCTCTGTAAGCTCCAGCTTGCTGCGATACTCCATGTTGGCCAGTTCTTCCGGTTCAGGGAAGCTGGTCTCCACAGGAACGTTGCTGACAATAACTGCTGCAGCAATATCCTCAATCTCGTCCAGCTGGCTCCTGCTCAACATTCCGTTGAAATCCAATGTGACATAATCGTCTCCCAGATGGAATCCCACATTATCGTAGCCGTACAGCGCATGGACAATGCCGGAGATAATATGTTCCCCGGTGTGGCATTGCATCTTTTCGAAGCGGGCGTTCCAATCAATGGTGCAATCCACTATAGCGCCAATCTCCAGAGGCTCTGTGGTCCTGTGCCAGATAACCCCGTCCTCCTCCTGAACGTCCGTCACAGCCACGTCTCCAATGTGGCCGGTGTCAGCATATTGGCCTCCTCCCTCCGGGAAAAAGGCGGTGCGATCCAGCTCCACCAACCACCCGCCGGACTCCCTCTCAACGCAGTTCAGCACGGTTGCAGTAAATGTATAAATATAGCTGTCCTTGTAATATAACTTTTCCGACATATGTGCCCTCCAATTTCCATCTATAATAGCACAAAGGGCCCTGGGGAACTATATGGGTTTTTTAACTCTTATGGTATATAGCACCGCGTCCTCCTCTTCGTCCCGACACAGAGTGGTGCCCCTGGCCTGGGCTCCGATTATCTCCACCGTCTTCCTTATGGTATTGTCAATTATGCGAATGTCGTTTCCTCCCTTGATCCTGACTCGCCCCTGGGTGGAGGCAGACTCCTCAGACGATGGTTCCGGGCTGTCCTTCCCCAGACTGCGGCAAACCTCGGTAATGCGGCAGATGTTCCACCCCAGAGCCTTGCAAAATGCCGCCTTGGCCTCCCGGCTGCTGCGTGCAGAATATGCTCGGATGATATCGCTCTCCGGCAATGGATCTCTCTGGAGATTATCCACCAGGGCATAGGTGGATGCTGTGGCGTCGTCCATGGCGATTACAACTGCAGGCACCTGTTTCATGCCGATTTCCCTGGCGGCCTTGAGCCTCCTGGCTCCTGATACCAGCAGATAGGTGCCTTCGCCTCCGGGCCTGACCACCAGCGGATTCAACAAGCCTACGTTCCTGATGGACTCCCCCAGTTCCCGGATTCCCCGATGGGGCATTCCGGTGCGCACATGGGACTTGGGCACCCTGATAATATTTGTATCTATGTAGTCAATAATCTGCATGGCAAACCTCCTGACTGTAGTTGTACCAAGGAGGACAGGCCTTGTAAACAGAAAAGTATCGATGGTTTTCGACGGCTTAAGACGGTTTCCGGAGCAAAAAAACACCCATTCTGTTAGCAGATGGGCTCTTTTGCCGCCTTTCCCGTTTTGCGGGGATATTTTGGCGATAAGTTTTTGGTCTTTTTGAAGGTATAAATCTGTCGGTTTATAGGGGTCTGCTCCTGATCCTCCCAGACCAGGGATAGCTCCCTCATGTGGCAAAAATCCAGGGCCAACTCATGGGCCGCCCTGTTCCAACCGGGTTCCATGTGGGTTTTGGGGCCTTTCATGGCCAACAGCCTGCCTCCCGGCTTGGTAAATGGAGAACAATATTCCATCATAACCGGCAATGAGGCCACTGCCCGACCCACTGAAATATCATAGGCCTCTCTCATATCCCTGCCAACTCCGCTGAGTTCCTCGGCCCTGCCCCAAACCGCCTTGGCATTGCCCAGACCCAGCAGTTCAATGGCACTGTTTATGAAGTTCACCTTCTTGCCGGTGGCCTCCACCATCACCACATTCATCTGGGGCAGCATAATTGCCAGTGGGATTCCCGGCAGTCCCGCTCCGCTGCCTATGTCCACCAAGCTTGTGCCCTCCTGAACCGGACCGATTTCTTCCAGCAGGGACAGTGAATCCACAAAATGCTTCATTATAAACTCATCCGGCTCCAAAATGGCCGTCAAGTTGGTGTGCTTATTGTATTCCAGCATGTAGTCCATGTAGGTATCGAGCAGCCGGGCCTGGCTCTCCCCCACTGTAATGCGGTTTATTGCACAAAATTGGATGATTTTGTCCCTCATTTC
The DNA here is from genome assembly GCA_964500525.1 of uncultured Clostridia bacterium. Lineage (GTDB taxonomy): Bacteria > Bacillota > Clostridia > RGIG7378 > RGIG7378 > RGIG7378. The sequence goes on from CAZCOE010000111.1 coordinate 4,869, forward strand.
CGTCCCCTTCTCCTGGCCAATTCTATCAGCAGCACAGATATGTCTGCAGGGCGAACTCCCGTAATCCGGTTGGCCTGCTCTAATGTCTCAGGCCTGATTTTGTCCAATTTGATGGATCCCTCCCGGGACAATCCCGGCAAATTCAGATAGTCCAGGTCCTCTGGCAGCTTGATCTGGCGGTTTTTCTTAAATGCCTCCACCTGCTCCTGCTGGTTCTTGATATAGCCATCGTATTTTACTCTGATCTCTACCTCGTTCCGCAGGGTTTCCGGCAGGTTCGGACGGTTTTTGTCAAAAACCGACAGGCTTTCGTATGTCAGGTTGGGCCTTCTGAGCAGGGCCGCCAAGGTGGTTCCGTTTTGTGGCCTGGTGGTTCCCATTTGGTCGAAGAACTGTTGGAATTCCGCTCCTGTTCCCAGGTGGGCCTCCTCCAATCGCTGAATCTCATCCTCTATCAGCTGCTGTTTTGCCTGGAATTTCTCCCATCTCTCGTCGGAAATCAGACCGGCGTACCTGCCCTTGGGCATCAGCCTGGCGTCCGCATTGTCCTGGCGCAGCAGCATTCTGTATTCTGAGCGGGAAGTCATTATTCTGTAGGGTTCGTCTGCTCCTGTAGTAACCAAATCGTCGATAAGTACGCCAATATATCCCTCAGAGCGGTCCACCACCATGGGTTCCCGGCCCTGAATCTGCAATGCGGCGTTGATTCCGGCCACAATTCCCTGGGCAGCGGCCTCTTCGTACCCGGAGGAACCGTTTATCTGGCCTGCGGAGAACAGACCTGGGAGCTTTTTAAACTCCAATGTGGACCTGAGCTGCAGTGAATCTATGCAGTCGTACTCGATGGCATAGCCTGTGCGCATTACTTCCACGTTCTCCAGGCCGCTGATGGAGCGCAGCATTTCCAGCTGTACCTCCTCCGGCAGGGAGGAACTCATGCCCTGAACGTACATTTCCTCTGTATGCAGCCCCAAGGGTTCGATAAACACCTGGTGGCGCTGCCTGTCGGGAAAGCGCATAACCTTGTCCTCAATGGAAGGACAATATCTGGGGCCGATTCCGGATATTTTTCCGGAATACAGCGGGCTCCTTCCTATGTTGTCTCTGATAATCTGATGGGTTCTCTCATTTGTCCATGTCAAATAACAGCAGGCGGCGTTATTCACTTCTGTGTGGTCAAAGGAGAAGGGCTGCACCTGCTCTCCCTCCTGGATTTCCATCTTGGAAAAGTCCACGCTGCGGCGATTGATCCTGCAGGGAGTGCCTGTCTTGAATCTGAATAGCGTTATGCCCAGCTTTTTCATGGCGTCGGACAGTCCAATTGCGGCATGGATGCCGTCCGGTCCCGACTGCTGCCTGTATTCTCCCACAATTACAGATCCTGCCAGATACGTTCCTGTGGTCAGCACCACCGCCTTGGCTGTGTAGACTCCGCCCATGGGTGTGACGCACTCCCACTGCCGGCCGTCTGCCGCCCTGCGCAGGTCCACAATCTCCCCCTGGCGCAGCTGCAGGTTGGGCGTCTGCTCGATAACATGCTTCATGTACTCCTGATAGCGGCGTCGGTCTATCTGTGCCCGCAGGGAATGCACCGCCGGACCCTTGCCCCTGTTGAGCATGCGGATCTGGATCATATTTGCATCGGCTGCTCTGGCCATTTCTCCACCCAGGGCGTCGACTTCCCTGACCAGGTGGCCCTTACCTGTTCCTCCGATGCTGGGATTGCAGGGCATATTGGCCACTGCATCCATGTTGATTGTAAACAAAATGGTGCGACAACCCATTCGGGCCGCCGCCAGAGCTGCCTCGCAGCCTGCATGTCCTGCGCCAACTACAATTACATCAACCTTTGCTGCACTGTATTCCATCCTGCCAAAAACCTACTTTCCAACACAGAAGGAGCTGAACATCTTGTCGATGGCCTCCATATCTATGTGTCTGCCTGTCAATTCGTTGAGAGCCATGGCTCCGCTGCTAATTTCCGTATATAGAATATCCAGAGGATATCCCGCCTTGCCGTCTGCATAGGCTCTGTCCAAGTGGACAATTGCCTTCCGGACCAACTGTCTCTGCCTCTCGTTTACCAAAATGCCTCGGCTGATCAGCTCGTCGTCTGCCTGGCACTGCTTGAGAATCAGGTCCGTCAATGTTGTGACTCCTATGCCGCTGAGGGCGCTGATAGAGACAGCCTCTATCTCCATTCCCCGAGCCAGCAGCCGCTGCTTCATCCGGTCAATAAATTCCTGAGCCCTTTGCTCCCCGGACAGGTCCACCTTGTTTGCCGCCAATACAATTGGGATGTTCCCACCGTATCCGGCGCAGGTTTCCTCTGCCTCATCTGCCTGCAGCTCCAGGTCCCGGCCCAGATCCACCATGTAGATAATCATATCTGCAGATTCCATTTTGGCATAGGCCCTGTGGATGCCGATTTGCTCCACCGGATCCAGGTTCTCATCCTGCCTGAGGCCTGCTGTGTCCACGAAGCGGACCATGTATCCTCCCAGGCTGACAGCCTCCTCCACTGTGTCCCGGGTAGTGCCGGGAATGTCCGTGACGATGGCCCTTTCCTCTCCCAACAGTCTGTTGAGCAATGAGGATTTGCCTGCGTTAGGTCTGCCGCATATAACCACGTACAGACCATCCCGGATGCGCCTGCCGGACTCAAAGGTTCCGGACAATTCCCTGAGGCCTGATATTATAGGTTCCAGTTCCCCGGCCACATCCTGAGGTGAGTAGTCAAAGGAATCCAATTCGTCGAAATCCGTGGAAAGGTCAATTTTTGCACATATATCCCCCAAGCCGTCTGCCAGCTTGCCCAAACGGGATGAGAGCTTGCCCTCCAGCTGCTGCACAGCCACCTTGGCTGCCTTGTCAGCTCCGGCACCTATCAGATCCATGGTGGCCTCTGCCTCCAGCAGGTCCATTTTGTTGTTGATAAAGGCCCTCTTGGTGAATTCTCCCGGCGCTGCAGCCACTGCTCCTGCCTGTAGAACCAGCTGAAGCACACGGCGGGTGACCACAATGCCTCCGTGGCAGTTAATCTCCACCACATCCTCTCCGGTATAGGTCCTGGGTGCAGCCATTTTGCTCACCAGAACCCGATCCACGGTTTCTCCCGTGTCCGGATCCACAATCTTTCCGTAGGTTATGGTGTTTGCCTCTTTGGAAAGAAACCCTCCCGGGCAAACAAAAAGGCGGTCGCAAATAGCAAAAGCCTCGCAACCGCTTATTTTAATTATGCTTATTCCACTTGTTCCCAGCGCTGTCGCCACCGCCGCAATCGTCGTGTCAAACATTATCTGGTGGGCCTGATAACAACCTTTCTGTTGGGCTCCTCTCCTACGCTGTAGGTCTCAACCCCCTTGTATCCCTGGAGGGCAGAATGGACAATCCTGCGCTCGTTGGGGTTCATGGACTCCAGAGTGATAGGTCTCCTGTACTTGGATGCCTTATCCGCGGTTCTCTTGGCCAGACGGATCAGAGCAGCCTCTCTCTTGGATCTGTAATTCTCTGCATCGATGCAGATCTTGAAATACTTATCTCTGTTTCTGTTTACTACCAAACCGGTAAGGTATTGAATAGCGTCCAGAGTCTCGCCTCTTCTGCCGATCAGCAGTCCCAGGGAGTCACCCTGTACCTCTATGTTAATGGTGTTGTCGGTCACGTCTGTTACCAGCTCAACCTCCAGACCCATAGCCTCACACACAGACAGAATGTACTCGCAGGCGATCTCTTCTTCCTCCAGAAACTCCTCGTCTCCGGCGGGTTCCTCTGCAGCTGCCTCAGGTGCACTCTCCCGAACCTCCAGGCCGGCAGTCGCCTCAACAGCATCGGAATCCTCTGACTCCAGAAGTGTTACTCTGAGACGGGCGTTCTTGGTCTTGCCAAAGAGTCCTCTGGAGGGCTCCTCCAGAACCACGTAATCCACCTGATCCCGCTCTGCATCCAGGACCTTAAGGGCCTCCTGAAGAGCCTCTTCAATTGTCTTGCCAAATGTTTCCACAGACTTAGTCATTATTTATCCTCCTTAGAGCCCTCTCCCGGCTCGGTGTCGTTCTGGCTGGCAGCTTCGGTCTCTGTCTCAGTGCCTGCTTCTGCCTCCCGGGCCCGCTTTTGCTCTTCTATAATCTTCTTTCTGAGCTCCATCTCCTGCTGATGGGCAATTTCCTTCTGAGCCTCCTGCTTCTTTACCACATTCAGGAAGATACCCTGGAGAATTGTGGACACAATGGAGGATGTCATCCAGTAAATGGACAGGCCTACAGGGAACTTGAATGCCAACCACAGAGAAATCAAAGGCATGTAGATGGACATGCATCCGTTCATGGCGGCGCTGCCCTGGGTCTTTTCTCCCGTCTGCTCAGGCTGGGTCATCTTCATGGTGATCTTGTTCATGAAGAAGGACAGAACCGCAGAGAACACTGCGATAAGGAACAGGGGAACGTAGATCTTCCATTGATTTCCAAATACAATTGCAGGTTTCCACTCGGGAACACGTCCCAGGTTGATGCCCAGGAAGTTCATGTTGAACAGCTCGCTGCTTACCCCATTCTCTACAAAGAACTCCGGGGGCAGCAGGTCTCTGTGAAGCAGAACGGAAATCTGGGAATATGCTGTGGTTGCAGATAGGTTCAGCCCCTCCACTGCTTTGTTGATAATCTCGTAGGCGGACTGAATGGTGGCAGTTGACCAGTTAAATACGTACTGCAGGGGACTGCCGATAACCTGCCACAAAATCATGATAACCGGCAGCTGGATTAACATGGGCATACATCCGCTCATGGGGTTGTAGCCGATGCTCTCGTACAGCTTTTGCTGCTCCTCCTGGAGCTTCTGCCGATCGTTGCCGTACTTCTTCTGCAAATGCTGGAGCTGAGGGTTAATCTTCTGCATCATGAGAGAAGATCTGTTTCTCTTGATAACCAGAGGAATCATCAACAGCTGCACAATGATGGTGAAATAGATAATCGTCAGGCCATAGTTATGGAAGGCTATGGTGTTGTACATCCATAGAAAGAACGCACCAATAGGCTTGATAATAAAGTCAAACATACTAATCTCCTGAATTTTGTCTCACGGGAAAGCTAGGGGACAGGATCATATCCTCCCCTGGAAAAGGGATTGCACCTAAGGAGCCGCCACAGGGCCATAAAGCCACCCTTAAAGGCTCCGTATTTTTGAATCGCCTCGTAGGCGTATTGAGAACACGTGGGAACAAATTTGCACGTGGGGTATCCCTTTAGTTTAGACAGATGCTCCTGGTAAAACCGGATCATCCGCAGGAACAATGCTTTCACCTATACTATCCTTTGAAAATAGCTCCAATCTGCTGAACAGATACTTGAGCTCGGAATTGATCATGTAGTAGTCAGGCTTAGGGTTGCAGGATCGGGCAACGATTACGATATCCATTCCGGTAATCAGCCCCTTTTCGAGATGTGAGTAGTTTTCCCTGCTGAGACGCTTAGCCCGGTTTCTCTCAACGCTGTTGCCAAAGTGCTTGGTCTGGCTCACTGCCAATCTGTTGTATGGCAGATGATTGGGCCTGGCATATACCGTCAGATAACGGCCGGCCCTGTACTTGCCATGTCTGAATGTCCTGACAATATCGCTGCCGCGTTTGAGAGAGACTGTATTAATCATCCGAGGTCACTAAATAAAGACCGGTCCCGGCCTTAAGCAGAGAGGACCTTTCTGCCCTTTTCTCTCCTGGCCTTCAAAACCTTGCGGCCATTGGCTGTGCTCATTCTGAGGCGGAAACCATGCTTCTTGCTTCTGGATCTGGTGTTGGGATTAAATGTCTCTTTCATATATAAAAACCTCCAAGTTTTTTGCGAATATCAACAGCTGCCCCTTGTGGGCGCATACAGGAGAATTATATTTAGGTATTATTTTTGTGTCAACTCCTTTATTTAGTGCTGCGCTGCAGTTTTCTTACTCAAGTGCTGTGGGATTTTCTGGGTTCTGAGGCACAATTTTCGCCTGTAAATGGTCATTTTTTTACCTGGGTCTTCCCTTACTATAGTAAGAATAATGTTGTAAAAGAGGCCGTTTTTTGCTATTATATCTCTATATAATGTCCGCGGATTACTGCGCCTTTTTTGACATTATTTTGATGGTTTTGGAGGCAACATGGCTACTTCTTTTGATAGTATTTGGAATCAAGTCCTGGAGTTGATTCAACCGGAGGTTACAGACCTGACCTATAGGACTTGGATCAGTCCTTTAGTGCCCTACCGCATGGATGATGACCGCATGTTCTTTATGGTAGAGCACGATTTTATCAAGAGCACTGTTGAGTCCAAGTACAAGACCTTGATTTCCTCTGCTGTCAGCATTGTTGCCAAGAAGGACTACCAGATCTATTTCTTTGTCCGTGGCAACGAATCCTCTATCCTGGAGCAGGAGAAGCGTCTGGCCGAGGCCAATTCCATCAAGTTCTCATCCCTTAACCCCAAATACACCTTCGATACATTTGTTATCGGCGGAGGCAACAGGTTTGCCCATGCCGCCTGTGCCGCCGTTGCGGAGAATCCAGCCGGTGCATACAATCCCCTGTTCCTGTACAGTCCTGCCGGACTAGGTAAGACCCACCTGCTCCACGCCATTGGAAACTACGTATTGACCAACAACCCTGAGGCCAAGGTTCTGTATATATCCTCGGAAAAGTTTATGTCGGAGCTGATAAATGCCATTTCCAACAAGACCACAGAGAAGTTCAAGGAAAAATACCGCACCATCGACTACCTGCTCATTGACGATATCCAGTTTTTGGAGAAGAAAGAGAGCACCCAGATAGAGTTCTTCCACACCTTCAATGCCCTCTATGAGGCCAACAAGCAGATTATTATCACCAGCGACAAGCCGCCCAAGGGGTTGATTTCCCTTGAAGAGAGATTGGTTTCCCGCTTTGAGATGGGCCTTATCACCGAGATTACCCCGCCGGATTACGAGACTCGTATCGCTATTCTCAAGAAGAAGGCTCAGCTTAACAACGTGGACATTGACGACAGTTCTCTGGAATATATCGCCGGCAGATTTATTTCCAATATCCGGGAGATTGAGGGAGCTCTCAACAAGGTTTCCGCATATTCCAACATTACGGGACAACCCATTACCAGAGATCTGACCGCCGAAGCTTTGCGGGATTCTCTCCCAAATAATCCCAAGGTCATCACTATCAAGACTATTCAGGAGGCTGTTGCCAGATACTTTAATATCAAACCTTCCGCATTCTTGTCCGACAAGCGCACCAAGGATATTACATACCCCAGACAGATTGCCATGTATCTCTGCAGAGAGCTCACGGATTTTTCTCTCAACAAGATAGGCAGCGAGTTTGGAAACCGCAATTACACAACCATTATTTACGCATATGACAAAATCAAGGAGGACATGAATTCCAAGCCGGCCATCAAGGACACCATAGATGAGCTGACCCAGATTGTCAATGGAAACATATAGTTATTGACATTTTCCATTGGATAAACCGTCAACAGATTATGGAGAAAATTTTCTGCTGACATATTCAAAAATTACTGACAAAACTACTCACATAAAATGTCAATAATTTTTGGGGCTGAAACCATTAGTTTACAAGGGATTTATAGAACTACTGACATACTGACATCCCCTACTACTACAACCACAATAATACTATTTGATCTACTTAAGGAGGCAAAGGATGATTTTTACATGCAACAGAAACAATCTGACCAACGCCATCAGCATTGCACAAAAGGCTGTTGATCCCAGAACCACATATAATATTCTAGAGGGCATTTTATTTGTTGCTGAGGAGGGCAAGGTTGTCCTGACTGCAAATAACCTGGAGATGGGCATCAAGACCGAGTGTCCTGCAGATGTTAAGGAGACAGGCAAATCCGTTATCGATTCCAGAATCATAGGCGAGATAGTACGTAAATTGCCGGAGGATACAGTGACTATTACTGTAAATGCCGCTTCCGACATTACTATCGTTTCCGGTTCTGCGGAGTTTAAGATTAAGGGCAAAGACGCTGAGGGATTCCCGGATATTCCGGTGGTTTCCGATGGAGAGAAGATTATTATTTCCCAGCAGGAGATGAAGGAGATTATTCGCCAGGTTATTTTCTCTGCATCAACAGACGAGACCAAGAAGGTTTTGACCGGCGTATACATCGAGACCGACGGAAACAATGTGGTTGTTGTGGCCATAGACGGCATCAGAATGGCCCTGCGCAGGTCCGTTATGTCCCAGGCCAACAGCAATTTCTCTTGTATCGTCCCCGCAAAGACAATGAACGATATTGGCAAGATTTTGGGAGATGATGAGGGAGATCTGGCCATTACTGTGAGCAATAACCAGATTCTGTTCTCTGTTCCCGGCACAGAGGTGGTTTCCAGAATTCTGGAGGGCAAGTACCTTAACTACAGGAGCCTTGCCATGACAGATTATCAGACCAAGCTGGTTGTCAACACAGAGCAGCTGCTGTCCTGTCTGGAGAGAGCAGTTTTGCTGTATTCCGAGGCCCGCAAGTATTCTATCAAATTGGACATAAACAACGACATTCTCACAATTTCCGCCAATTCAGAGGGAGGCAAAATCAAAGACGAGATGCCGGTGAACATGGAGGGCATGCCTATGTCAATCTCCTTCAATCCCAGGTTGTTCTATGAGATTGTGAGAGTTATTGACGAGGACACTGTGGTCCTGAATATCTGCACCGCTCTGGGACCTTGTACCATCAAGCCCATCTCCGGAGACAGATTTGTATATACAATTGCTGCAGTAAGGGGCACATACTAAGTGCAGATAAACTTCCTCCATTTGTCAAATTTTCGGAATTACGAAGGCCTTGACTTTGTTCCTCGCAGCGGTATCAACTACCTTTACGGCAAAAACGGACAAGGAAAGACAAACATTTTAGAGGCGATTTACTATTGTTCTTCTCTGCGTTCCCATAGAACCACCAAGGATTCCGAGCTTATCCGGTCCGGGTGCGAGTACTTTTACATTGATACAATATTCAGTAAGAATGACAGGGAAAGCAAGATACAAATAGTGAAAAAGGCCCATGAGAAGAAAGCTATCAAAATCGATGGTCTTTCCATGAGGCGCTCTGCGGATGTGGTGGGCAAGGTCAACACGGTTTTGTTCTCACCTGAGGATTTGAGGATAGTAAAGGGAGCTCCCGGAGACCGGCGCAAATTTGTGGATTTTCTGCTGTGCCAGATCAGCCCCAAATACTATGCGGACCTGCAGGCATACAACACATTGTTGGACCAGCGGAACACCGTGTTGAAGAAGATGAAGATCAGACCCACCTTTGCAAATGTGCTGGAGGATATTGACATACAGCTGGCGGGATACGCTGCCGGGATTATATTGAAGAGAATCGACGTTTCCCGGCAAATACATGATATCTGTTCCATCAAGAGCGGGGAAATATCTGAGGGAGCAGAGAAAATGTCATTTTCCTACTGTCCCGATATTCCCGTGGCAGATTGCAGGGATCTGGGAGGAGTTAAACAAATGGTGCTTGACAAATTCCGGGACAGCCGCCATGTAGATGCCATCAAGGAAATGACTATGCACGGCATACAGAGAGATGATTGGGAAATCTCAACGGAGGGAGGATCTGTCAAGGCCTTTGGCTCCCAGGGACAACAGAGAACCGCTGTATTGTCACTGAAGTTGGCGGAGTTCCGCATATTTGAGGAGGTAAATGGAGAGGCACCGATTATATTGTTGGACGACGTTATGAGCGAGCTGGATGATCGGCGCAGGAGGGCCATCGGCAACGTAATCGACTCCAACCAGACCTTCTTTACAGGAACCGACAGGAGTTTCTTCGAGATGGTGTCAAACAAGGTGAGCTATTACTATATAGAAAAGGGAAAGTTGGTGGACAAAGAGTGTTCTTGCACATAGGAAACGGCATAATGATTCCCAAGAAGGATATTATTGCGGTTTGTGATATGGACAACGTCACAGCCACCAAGGAGGGAGCTGCATTTATCAATAAGATTCAGGAGGACAAGATCATCGACGATATGTCGGGACTGTTGCCTAAGTCATTCATAGTAGTCAGCGACAAATACAATGGATTTAAGGTTTTTACCAGCAGTTTAAATACATCTACACTGAAAAATAGATTGTACACTAGGACTTATTAAGTCAAAGGAGAATGAGATGTCAGAAGAACAGTTGCATAACAAAGGATATTCAGAGGACCAGATACAGGTCTTAGAGGGATTGGAAGGCGTTCGCAAGAGACCCGGTATGTATATCGGCAGCCAGAGTTCCAGAGGTCTGCACCATCTGGTATATGAAATTGCAGCCAACAGTATTGACGAGGCCCTTGCGGGACGCTGCGACAGGATAGAGATTGTCATCCTGCCGGGAAATATTATCCGGGTAACAGATAATGGCGGCGGTATTCCAGTGGGAATTCACCCTAAGCTTGGCATACCCACAGTTGAGGTTGTTCACACCATTCTCCACGCCGGCGGCAAGTTCGGCTCCGGTGCATACAGCATTTCCGGCGGTCTCCACGGTGTTGGCGCCTCTGTAGTAAACGCCCTGTCCGAATACCTGGAGGTAGAGGTTTGCAAGGACGGCAAGAGATATTGGCAGAGATATGAGAGAGGCAAGACCGTTTCTCCCCTCAAGGTATTAGGCGATACAGACAGAACGGGAACACAGACCACATTCAAGCCGGACCCGGAGATTTTCGAGGTTCTTGAGTTTGACTACGATCTGATGCTGATCAGATACAGGGAAATGGCATTTCTCAACAAGGGAGTCCGCATTATTCTGAGAGATGAGAGAAATCCGGACAACATCGTAGAGAACGATCTGTGCTACGAGGGCGGTATAATGTCCTTCGTGGACTATCTCAGCAGAGACCAGGTTCCCGTTACCGACTGCATTTATGTGGAGGGAGGCAAGGGAACATCTTCTGTGGAGGTTGCCCTTAAGTATAACGAGACCTATACCGAAACCATATACAGCTACACAAACGACATAGCAAATACCGAGGGAGGTACCCACCTGACCGGATTCAAGGCAGCTCTCACCAGAGTATTCAATGACTATGGCAAGAAGCATAACTTACTTAAAGATGGTGACAAACCTCTCACCGGCGAGGATACCCGTGAGGGTCTGGTGGCTATTGTCAGTGTCAAGATGCAGGATCCCCAGTTTGAGGGCCAGACCAAGACCAAGTTGGGCAACTCGGAGATTAAAACCTTGGTAGAGGGAATCGTTACTGAGAAGCTGGAGGAGTTCCTGGAGGAGAATCCTGCTGTGGCCAAGACTCTGTTTGAGAAGTGTACCTTGGCATCCAGAGCCAGAGAGGCTGCCCGCAAGGCCAGGGAGCTTACCAGGCGCAAGACCGTTTTTGAGAGCACAACACTCCCGGGCAAACTTACTGACTGTATTGAGAGAGATCCCAAACTCTGTGAAATGTTCATCGTAGAGGGCGACTCCGCCGGAGGCTCTGCCAAGGGAGGCAGAGACAGGAGAACACAGGCTATCCTTCCTCTATGGGGCAAGATGCTCAACGTGGAGAAGTCCAGAAACGACAAGGTGTTTGGCAATGAGAAGCTGGCTCCTGTAGTTATGGCTATTGGCGCCGGCGTAGGCAGCGAATTCGATATAAACAAGATCCGGTATGACAGGATAATCATTATGGCTGATGCCGATGTTGACGGATCTCACATCAGAATGCTGCTGCTTACATTCTTCTTCAGGTATATGAGACCTTTGGTTGAAGGTGGTCATGTTTATTTGGCTATGCCTCCTCTCTATAGGGTCAGCAGAGATGATCCCAAGCTGAAGGACGTCCACTTCTACGCCCAGAACGATGAGGATCTGGAGGAGATTATTACCAGAGAAGGCTGGTCCCGGAAGGACGGCAAGACAATTATCCAGAGATACAAGGGACTTGGCGAAATGAACTCAGAGCAGCTTTGGGAGACAACAATGAATCCTGCTACTCGCAGCATGCGCAGAGTCCGGCTGGAGGACATATTGACAGCAGATGAGATTATTACTACTCTTATGGGTGAAAAGGTTGAACCCAGAAAAGAGTACATCAATGCCCATGCTAAGGAAGTAGAGCTTCTGGACATTTGATGTTTCACGTGAAACATCGTGAGAAACAAACATTCTAGATTTTTTGAAAGGCAAATGTTTCACGTGAAACATTTGAGTCAGAACGTGGCAAAGATTATTGCAATAGCCAACCAAAAAGGCGGAGTAGGCAAGACAACAACAGCAATTAACCTGAGTTCCTGTATTGCCCATCTTGGGAAAAAGGTGCTTCTAGTGGATATAGATGCCCAGGGAAACACTACCAGTGGATTGGGCATCGATAAGACCAGCCTGGAGAAGTCGGTATACGACGTGTTGATTAACGGAATGGACATCAAGGATGTGGTTATAGACACATGCCAGGAAAACCTGAGTCTGTGTCCCTCCAGCATCGAATTGGCAGGTGCAGAAATAGAACTAGTGTCTATGATGTCCCGTGAGACCATATTGAACGAGGCCTTGACAGAGGTAAAGGCGGATTACGACTATATTCTCATAGACTGCCCTCCCTCCCTTGGACTGGTAACACTGAATGCCCTGACGGCATCGAATTCTGTATTAGTGCCCATACAGTGCGAGTTCTACGCATTGGAGGGTCTGTCACAGCTTATGAATACTATTTCCCTGGTGCGCAAGAGATTGAACCGAGGGCTGGAGGTGGATGGTCTGGTTCTGACCATGTTCGACTCCCGCACAAATCTCTCTATCCAAATCGTGGAAGAGATCAAGAATCACTTTGGAGATAACGTATACAGCACATTGATTCCCAGAAATGTGCGCCTTAGCGAGGCCCCCAGCTATGGACTGCCTATCATCATGTACGACCCCAAGTGCGCCGGAGCCAATGCCTACATAGAGCTGGCTAAGGAAGTTATCAGTAAGGAGAATTAAGATGGCAACCAAGAGAGAACCCAGGCGCGGCCTCGGAAGAGGACTGGATGCGCTGATTCCTACAAATATGGATGCTGTGGCCAAGGAGGAAATCCTGCCCAAGAAGGCATCGCCGGAATATAGAGAGGGAGTAGTGGAGTTGGACATAGACCGGGTCATGTCCAATAAATCCCAACCTCGTAAATTCTTTGACGAGCAGAAAATCCGAGAATTGGCAGAGTCCATCCGTGAACATGGCATCATTCAGCCCATTATTGTAAGGAAGAATGGAGAAAATTGGCAGATTATTGCCGGCGAGCGCAGATGGAGAGCCTCCAGAGTGGCGGGTCTCAAGAAGATTCCTGCGATTATCAAGGACTTCTCCGATAGGGAGCTGATGGAGGTTTCCCTTATCGAGAACATCCAGAGAGAGGACCTGAACCCTATTGAGGAGGCAGAGGCCTACGAAAAGCTTATCGAAGAGTACAGCTTTACCCAGGAGGACCTGGGCAAGAGCGTGGGCAAGGACAGGTCCACAATTACAAACGCACTGAGATTGCTCAAGGCGTCGGAAGTTGTAAAGGAGAAGCTGATTGTAGGGGAAATCACCCCCGGACATGCCCGTGCTATATTGGCGCTGCAGGATCGCTCCCTGGAGCCTGAGGTGCTGGAGCTCATTATTAACGGCCATCTCAGCGTGAGAGAGACAGAGCGATTGGTGAAGAAGCTGAACACCCAGCCTAAGGACAAGCCTGAGGTGCTGAACGAGCAGGAGGCTGCTGCAATTGCTGACCTCCAGGATCGTATGATCAGGCTGTTGAACACCAAGGTTTCACTTACAGCGAACAAAGGGAAGGGAAAAGTCGTCATAGAATTTTATTCCAACGAGGAATTGGATAGACTTCTGGAAGTGTTTGAGAGAGGACAGGGGAAATAAATGCCTAATTTGTTAGAGTCGCCGGTAATTCTATGGATACTTCTTATAGTCATGACCGTCATTTTGGTGGTGGTCTTAGGCTTGCTTATATGGCTGATTAACAGGACTGGAAAACTGGAATCCAAGTATAAGAAATTTATGCGGAACAGCGAGGGTCTATCCAGCATAGAGGACGTTATATTCAGATGTCTCGAGGAAATTGACTACCTCAAGAAGGAATACGTCATGGCAAACAATAGAATTATTGAGCTGGACAACCGTGCAGCCACCAATATTCAAAAGGTGGCGGTGAAGAGATACAATGTATTCGAGGACGTGGGCAGCGACCAGTCCTTCTCTGTTGTCCTTCTGGACAGAAACAATGATGGCGTTTTGCTTACCGGTCTGTATACCCGGGAGGGAACCACCACCTTTGCCAAGCCTATATCAAGTGGTCTGTGCCAGTACATGCTCTCCGCAGAGGAAAAGGACGTTTTGGAGGAAGCACTTAATGAAAAATACTAATCCTGACAAGAAAAGTCAGATCAGAACTCTGGTCATCTACGGCATAATACTGTTTATGGGGGCACTGATTATTCTGGCAATGGCCATCGTCAGCCAGATTAAGGTGGACCAGTCCGAGAGGGATTACCAGGAGCAGATCAATAATGTAATAAACAAATATGCAACTCAGCAGGAGGAGGCCGGGCAGACCATTTCATCTCTGGAGGATAGTCTGGAGAATATCCAGAAGTATCTGGATGAGAAGCAGCAGGCCCTGGACGACCTGAAACTGGACAGCCAGGAGGCGCAGAACATGATGCAGTCAACCATGGGCGAGCTGTCATCTACGGTTAATCTGTTCCTCTTATACATAAATGAGAACTATGAGGATTGCCTTGCACAAATCGATCAGGGAACAACTGACAGCGACAATGCTCTCTATGCTGTATTGGAAGAGGCCTGCAGAGGCAAAATTGCAGAGAATCTCTATAACGAGGGTGTGAGATTGTTTGCCAGAGAGCAATACAAGCTGGCAATTTCCAAGTTCGAGAACGTGTCCGACTATGTGACCAAGGGCGAAATTTACGACAGTTCCCTGTGCCTGATGCTGCTCAGCTGCGATGCCGCAGGTGAAACAGAGGCCTTTACCGTTCTCTGCAAATTTATGGCAGAGGAGAAGGCGGAGCTGCTGCTGGATGAGAAATTGGCGGATATTCAGGATAAAATCCAGGCGGCCATCGAGGCGGAACCTACCCTTGATGTGACAGACGAGAAGACAAAATCCGTGGCAGAGTAACAGCGGCAATTTGCTGGCAAATTACTCGGCAAATTAACACACAAATGGCTGATTGACAAACATAAGCTGTTGTTGTACTATAGGGGAGCGGTTTTCGCGGAGGGATGGTCGAGTTGGCTTAAGGCACCGGTCTTGAAAATCGGCAAGGGTTCACGCTCTTCGTGGGTTCGAATCCCACTTCCTCCGCCAAACTTTTATATATGGAGAAGTACCCAAGAGGCCGAAGGGGGCGGTTTGCTAAATCGTTAGGTCGGGCAACTGGCGCCGGGGTTCGAATCCCCGCTTCTCCGCCA
>CAZCOE010000112.1:0-3725 GCA_964500525.1 uncultured Clostridia bacterium
TACTGGAAGCGCTATGAGGAGCTCAGTGACAACGGCCAATTTGAGGAATTCAAGCATCAGCTGATCCGGGAAATAAACGACCTCCATATAGAGGGAATGCCCCAGGTTGAGAAACTCAGTGCCCTTGTAGGAGGGTATGTGAATCTGGAGTACAGGCTGCCCAACGGCAATGTGGTTAAGTTCCTGGATGACAAAAAGACATATCTGGGAACCCAGCTTGAGGCCGAGTTCGGAGGAGAAGTGTGTTTTGGCGTTGTGGCCAACATGGACTTTCTGCTGGTTTGCACCTATGAGAAGGATGGAGTGAACCCGGAATTGGTGCTGTACAAGAGGAGATAAACCCGGGCCTGTTTGCCCATTGAAATTGAATAAAGCACTACAACTATGCAGGTATCGATTTGGTTTGATGCCTGTTTTTTTTATGACAGGCTTATACCCCACAGTACCGGCCAGATAGTCTTGAAACATTGGCCGATAAATGTTATAAAAATGGTAGTTTTTGTCACACGCCTCTTTTTACGGAAATTGAGGTTATCTTCTTTACAAAATACAGATTCAAGGAGAGATCGAAATGAAGAAACTGTTAGCACTTTTGTTGGCAGTCACATTGGTGCTGTCCCTGGCTGCCTGCGGAGGCGATAAGTGAAACGACACTGTTGGCCAGGGCACCGGAGACATTGCCGATAATGCCACACCCGCTCCCGATGGGACAGAGGACACCGGCAACCCTGATGCTACACCCGAGCCAGAGGAGACCGCAACACCTGAGTCTGCTGCAACAGCAGAGCCCAGCCAGACACCTGAGGCAGACGGACCTTCGGAGCCTACTGCGACCCCCGAACCTGCGGAGCCTACTGCCACACCCAAGCCTGAGGGACCCGCCACACCTAAGCCTATCCAGCCCCGGCCCAGCGAGACACCTAAGCCCGCCGAAACTCCGGAGCCCCAACACAAGCACAGCTACACCTCCAAGGTGACCAAGGAGCCCACCTGCGGAGATGGAATTAAAACATTTATATGCTCCTGCGGTGATTCATATACCGAGAAGATTGCAGGCACAGGTCAGCACGCCTGGGGCGAATGGATACCAATGACCCTTGCCTATATTGACAAGGCCGGTACAGAAGATCGGATATGTTCCGCCTGTTCTGCCAGGGAAACAAAGGAGACATACCTGTGCTCTGTCAGCAACTCATTCCCGAATGGCATTGGCCTGCAGTTTATCAGAAACTGCGGTGGAGAAATAAATGCTGCATTTATGTACGCATATGCCTGCTATGAATTCGGAGATTTTATTGAGATACCAGATAAACCTGCCACAGATTTCTTTGATAAACTTTCCAAGTATTTTGTCGTCACAGACGAGATAAAGAACGAGATTAAAACCCAGTTTAAGGCAAGCGGCGATGATGAGTATGGATACCATGAGGACACTGATACCTTCTATCTGCCCTACTACAGTGAAGACTGTGACTGGGACCTCATGGGCTACAGGCACGAGGACGGGAAAAGATATACTACCTACTACCGTTCCTACGTGAATAGCTCAAGTGGAGATGTCGAGGAGAGATATTGGGAATTTGAGCTGGAATTCAACAGGTCCAACGGGCAGCCCAACAGATACCTGTCCGGCAGAGAGGTGGACTTCATCCCCTCTGACATCATATCTTGGTGAGGCGAAGCAAGCTTCGCTTTGCTTCGCAGTGAATAGTTAAGAGTGATGAGTGAAAAACTCTGGTCCCCACGTTCCTTTGCTCGATTAACTAAGCGGGGCACGACTTAGGGCATCGCCCTAAGAACCCGAAGCGGTAGTGTGCTACCAAGGTCGAATGGCGAAGCAAGCTTCGCTTTGCGACCCAGTGAATAGTTAAGAGTGATGAGTGAATAACTCTGGTCTCTATGTTCCCCGGCGAAGCAAGCTTCGCAGTGAAGAGTGTAGAGTGATGAGTGAAAAGTTGAGGACGCCATGCTCCCATGGTCTATTATTTCAGTGAAAAGTAAAATTCGTTTTTGCTCCAATCCCCGTGGGTGATGCTGCTCATGGGGACTTTTCTTGCCATTTCTACAGAAGTTTTTCGGGTCGTAACCGCAAAACTTGTGAATTCTTAGAAGTTTTTCGGGTTATAACCGCAAAACTATGGATAAAGTGGGCACCGGATGCTATACTAATTGCGCAAGGAGGATTTTTTATATGGTCTTCAGAGAAAATTATGTAAATAGGATAATGGCATTCACCGACACACCTTTTGTCAAAGTCCTCACCGGCGTCCGCCGCTGCGGCAAAACTACCATTATGCAGATGATTATGGATAAGCTCCGGGAGAGAGGCATCAGCTACGATAGGATAGTCAGTTACCGCTTCGATTCCATGGAATACGAGGGAATCACCGCCAAGCAGCTTTATGACATGCTCAAGTCCAGACTATCTGATTCGGAGAGAACCTATTTGTTCCTGGATGAGGTCCAGGAAATACCCTCCTGGGAGAAGTCCGTCAATTCTATAAATACAGATTTCAATGTAGATATATATGTTACGGGATCCAACTCCCGTATGATGTCCTCTGAGATTTCCACTTACCTTACAGGCCGTTATGTATCATTCCGCATATTCACACTGTCATTCCAGGAGTATCTCACATTCAAGGGGCAGTACGGCCGGGTTGAGGACACCCACAGGGAATTGGCGAATTACATTAAGTACGGCGGTTTTCCCGTAATACACCTGCAGGAGTATGCCTTGGATAATGCCTATACCATTGTCCGGGATATCTATAATTCCACCATATTCTCCGACATAGTCAGGAGGAACCAAGTTCGCACGGTTGACCAGTTGGAACGGGTTGTGAAGTTTGTCTTTGATAACGTGGGCAAAACATTCTCGGCCAAGTCCATTTCCGATTACATCAAATCCCAGCACCGCACCATAGACAACGAGACGGTATATAACTACCTTGAGAAACTGGAGAGCGCCTACATCCTGCACCGCTGTGCCAGATATGACATCCAGGGTAAGGAACTGCTCAAAACCCAGGAGAAATTCTATCTGGCAGATAGCTCGTTAAAATACAGTGTATTGGGCTATAGCGACCAGAGCGTTGCTGCAATGCTTGAAAATGTGGTCTATCTGGAACTCCTCCGCAGAGGTTACGATGTATGTATCGGCAAGTTGCCCAAGGGAGAAATCGATTTTGTGGCCACCAGGCAGAACCAACGACTCTATATCCAGATAGCCAGAGAAATCAAATCGGAGCAGACAGAAAAGAGGGAATACCAGCGTCTTCTTGAAGTAGGCGACAATTATCCGAAACTTCTCTTGACCACCGATGATTTCGCCGGCGGCAATTATCAGGGGATCAGGACAATGCACGTGGCTGATTTCCTGCTGTCAAATGAATTTTGATTGGGAGCGAAGCGGAGCTTCGCTTCGCTTCGCAGTGAATAGTGATGGGTGAAGAGTGAATAGTTCTGGTCTCTATGCTCCCATGATCGAATGGCGAAGCAAGCTGTGCTTTGCTTCGCCAGTGAATAGTGAATGGTGAAGAGTGAAGAGTTGAGGACGCCATGCTCCCATGGTCTATTGGCGAAGCAGTAGCTATGTTCCTATGAATGAAAATCAAATTACCAAATTGGAGAACGTTATGAATTATACAAAAATCGACATGAATAATTGGAGCAGGGGAGAACTGTTTCGGTTCTACATAGACAAGATGAGAGTGGTAATGAGC
>CAZCOE010000113.1:0-13259 GCA_964500525.1 uncultured Clostridia bacterium
AATCACATAATAAAACAAGGGCCAGACTGTTGTCTGGCCCTTGCATTAGCTTTACTTTGGATACTATCAAGCTTCCAGGTTGATGCCTGTCTCCTTGTTGAACACATGGCAGCAGTTGCCACGGAAGGAGAACTTGATCTGACTGCCCATAGACATAGCATTTATCTCTGCGGGAGACATATCCATGGTGGAAATGATGATAACCACATCCCGTTCCAGAGCGGTGACATGCAGGTGGATAGAGGAGCCCATCAGCTCGTGTACATCCACGGTAGCTGTGACGCCGTCCTGACTCAGAGTGATATGTTCCGGACGAACGCCCAGAGTAACATCCTGCTCTGCGACCTGGTTTGCAGCCAGCTTCTCCTGCTTGTCAGGTGACAGCTCCACTGTAACACCTTCAAGAGATACAGCATACTTGCCGTCTTTCTTCACCAGCTTGGCGTCGAAGAAGTTCATCTGAGGTGCGCCGATGAAGCCTGCCACGAACAGATTGTAGGGATGGTTAAATACCTCCTGGGGAGTACCAACCTGCTGTACAAATCCGTCCTTCATGATGACAATACGATCGCCCAGAGTCATGGCCTCGGTCTGGTCATGAGTAACATAGACGAAGGTTGTATTGATGCGCTCACGGAGCTTGATGATCTCAGCACGCATCTGGTTACGCAGCTTAGCATCCAGGTTGGAAAGGGGCTCGTCCATCAACATGACCTGAGGATCACGGACGATAGCACGGCCGATGGCAACACGCTGGCGCTGGCCACCGGAAAGGGCCTTGGGCTTGCGGTTCAGATACTGGGTGATGTCCAGGATTTCTGCAGCCTGTTTAACCTTACGGTCAATCTCATCCTTGGGGGCATGGCGCAGCTTCAGAGCGAAGGCCATGTTCTGATACACGGTCATATGGGGGTACAGAGCGTAGTTCTGGAATACCATGGCGATATCACGATCCTTGGGGGCTACATCGTTTACCAGACGGTCGCCGATGTACAGCTCACCGTCAGTAATCTCTTCCAGACCGGCAATCATACGCAGGGTAGTGGATTTGCCGCAGCCGGAGGGGCCGACAAGAACTACGAATTCCTTGTCCTTGATATCCAGTGTAAATGCCTGAACAGCCACAACGCCTTCGTCGGTAATCTGAAGATTGCTCTTCTTCTCCGGCTCGTCTCCCTTTTTCTTCTTCTTGCTCTTCTTTACTTCGCCGCCGTTGTAGGGGTAGACTTTCTTGATGTTCTTAAGTGTCAAAGTTGCCATAAAAATTTTAGCTCGGCACATACTGAATCCTCAATGTATGTGCTCGCACAGTGGCGGGTTTACGCCAGAGGCATTACGACAGGTCTCCACACTGTCGCACCGTGAGCCTAACGGGTTTTCCTCCTTTAATTTAGCTTCCGGCAGCTATTATTGTGGAGTAGCTGCTTTCCGCATGATTGAAAATGGATTTTGGGGCTAATTTGCTGCCAATAGGGCTTCCACCTCTGCCCGTTCAGGCATGGAGCGGATAGCACCCTTTCGGGTGGTGACGATATAGGCTGCAGCATTGGCAAAACGGAGCATCTCAGTGCGATCCGCCGGCGTCAACCCCTGGACACCGTGCTCCAGCACAAAATTCAGTACACTGCCGCAGAAGGTATCTCCTGCGCCGGTGGTTTCGATGGTACCGCCCAGAGTGAAGGACGGTACGAATACAGGTTCATCCTCGCCATAAAATGAGTAACTTCCCTCTGCTCCAGCGGTGACATTCAGCACCTTGATATTGGGGTACTGTTGATGAAGTATGGCGGCTCCCTTATAGAAATCGGTGTGGCCGGTCATAAACTCCAACTCATTATCCGCAATCTTCAAAATATCGCATTGGGAAAGTCCCCAGGAAATGGCCTCCTTGGCCCGGTCCAGATCGTCCCACAGCGGGGGGCGGAGGTTAGGGTCAAAGGAAATGTACGCACCGCTGTTTTTCGCAAGCTCCACAGCCTTGACGGTTGCCCTGCGGATGCCCTCATGGGTCATGGACAGGGTGCCGAAATGGAAAATGCGGGCGTTCTCAATAACTGAAACAGGCAGTTCCTCGGCGGTCAGCATCATATCTGCACCGGGCTTGCGGTAGAAAGAGAAGTCCCGGTCGCCGTTTTCAAAGGTTTTGACAAAGGCCAGGGTGGTGGGAATCTGGGGGTCCGCCAACAGGTGATCCGCGTTGATACCCGCCTGGACGATGGTATCTCTCAGCAGTCTGCCGAAGAAATCATCTCCAACCTTGCCGATGAAGGCACAGGACTTGCCAACTTTTTGCAGCATGGCCAGCACATTACAGGGAGCGCCGCCGGGACAGGCCTCAAACAGGCCGTTTCCCTGACTGCTGGCGCCGTTCTGGGTAAAGTCTATGAGCAGCTCCCCAAGGGCTGCCACATCAAATTTTTTGCTCATGACTTATACCTCCAAATCGTATTTTTCTACGTCGATGCGGACCATTCCACCGGCTTCAAAGCTGATGGCGCTGGCCTCCTGGTGAGTATAGATTACTGCGCTGGCGGCCTGCTCGCCGTCGTTGACAAACACTTCCATGCTAAAGCGATCCAGAATCACCCGGAACTTGATCTCGCCGCCACGGTCCCGAACCAAAAAGCTGCGGGTATGAACAATATCATTGGTCAGACCACTGCGGGTTCTGTCGATCTTGACAGTTCCCTGATCGGGGCGATAGCGGATGATGGTTTCATGCTCACCGTCCTTTGCCACCTTGATGCGGAACCAGCGGTAGGACTCAGCACCGATGGGATGGGCTGTGACGGTCATGTCCAGAATGCGGCCGTTGACTCCCGGCAGGTTTATTTCTCCACTGACAGGAATACTGCGATGGATTACGCAGTTGCTCCGGTAGGCTTCCAATTCCCGAACCGGGTTTTGAATCAGCCTTCCATCTCGAATGGACAGCTCCCGGGGAATTGTCATCTGTCCGAACCAGCGGCAATGATAGGGCTTGGCACCAACTGTATCCCAGTTTTGCATCCAGCCGATCATCACACGTCGGCCATCCGGAGTCAAAAGTGTCTGGGGTGCATAGAAGTCCAGACCGTAGTCAATGGCCTGCATGTATTGACGGGAAAAACCTTTGCCATTGAGGTCGTAATTGCCAATCATGCATAGAGTGACGTTGCCGGCATGGAATTCCAGGCCCACCGGCATCATCTCCTGGGGACTGGTCATAATTACATGATAGCCGTCCAAGGGGAAGAAATCCGGGCATTCCCACATCTTGCCTATTTGGTTGCAGCAGCGCGCCAGAATCCGGACAAAGGACCAATGCAGGCAATCCTCACTGCGGTAGAGCAGAATGGACCCGCTGCCGTCATCGGTTCGGTTGCCAACTACTGCATAGTAGCTGCCGTCCTGCTCCAGAAAGAGCTTTGGGTCCCGGAAATCGGTCATGCTGCCGCCCTCGGGCAGATCCTCAAAGGTCAATACAGGATTGAGATTATATTTCTCATAGTCAACTCCGTCGCCAATGGCAATACATTGGGTCTGGATATCCTGCATGAAGCCCTCGGAATTGCGGCTGGCCTGAACTCCGGTGTACATCAGGAGCTGCCGCCCGTCGGGAAGTTCCACAGCACTGCCGGAGAAACATCCGGCGGCGTCGTAGGTTTCGTCAGGGGCGATAGCCACGGGAAGCCGCTCCCACTTAATCAGGTCATGGCTCTTAACGTGGCCCCAGTGCATAGGCCCCCATTGATTAGAGTAGGGGTGATACTGGTAAAACAGGTGATATTCTCCATTGTATACAGAAAAGCCGTTGGGATCGTTCATCCAGCCAATGGTCGGTGTGACATGAAAGGCAGGACGCTCTGTGCTTGGAATACGGGGACCGTATTGGGCCTCAAAATCTCTGGCTTTTTGCAGTTCTTTACTGGTCATGTGGTTCGTCCTCTACGGGAAAAGTTTCATGAGGGAAAATCAAAGGGTTGGAGGTGGAGCTGTTTTGCCCCACCTCCGGGGGAAAAGAATATGTCTTTACGAAATGTTCTTAAGAAATTACTTGTTGGTGTTCAGATAGCGGGTGTATGCCGACTGGTAAACTTCCAGCAGACGGCTCATACCGCAGCTGTCCTCCAGCATCTGCAGGTAGGCGTTCCACTCCTCATCTGTGGGGCCGCCGTTCTTCAGCCATGTGCCTTCGTACTCGGCTACCTGGCTGACAAAGTCTGCTTTGTAGCGGGAGATGGTCTCCAACTCTTCACTGGTGAAGGTGATGTCGTTGGGGTAGGCTACTACATCCTGCACATAGGGCATCCACTCGTTCATCAGATCCTGCAGACGAACTGTTGCACGATCCTCCATGTAGAATACCTTGTTGTAGTAATCGGCCAGGATCAAGCGGGGACCATAGACCTCGTACTGACCCTTGAGCTCACCGGAGCTCTTGCCGTACTTCTTCTGTGCTTCTTCCTCGGTAATTACCTGCCAGACGCCCTTGTCATCCTTTTCGCTGAAGTAAATGCCGATGGGGCCATACTGGAGCTGCATAACGGTCTCTGGGTTATACCACTGATCGAAGTACTTGCACAGCAGTGCGGGGTTGCCGCAGGCGCTGGTGATGTTCAGGTTGCCGGAGGTAACTCCTGGGCCGGAACGGATGGTGACGTTGCAGGTATTCTCGTACTTGGTGCCCTCGGGACCTTTCATAGGAGGCAGGAATACGAAATCATCGGCACGCTCGCCTGCGATTTCCTCAATGTACCACCAGGTGGTTACACCTACACGACCCTGGGAAACCTTGGAGATAAGCTGGCTGGTGCCCTGGGAGAACATTTCCAGGTCCATCAGTCCCTCAGCATACCAGTCATGGAAGTAGCTGACAGCGTCACGATATTTGTCGGTAGCGCTTACAAATTCAACAGTTCCGTCGCCCTTGGCAACCAGATCAGCGCAGACATCGCTGGTGAAGTTGGTGAAGCCAAAGCCGGCGTAGAAGATCTCCTGACCCCAGCACCACTGGTCAAAGCCTGTGGACATAGGGATGGTAGATCCGGGCTCGTTGCCGTAGCGGGTTGCCATGTCATTATCCTTGAAAGCCTTCAGAGCATCATGCAGCTCGGTCAGGTTGGTGGGAATCGGCAGGCCCAGCTCGTCCAGCCAGGTCTTGTTAATCATGGAAAATTCAGGAATTGAGTAGATGCTCAGATCCTTTTCAGCACCAATAGCTGCTGTGCCCATGAGCTCGCCGGATGGCAGGCCATAGATGCATCCGTCAGCCTGGGTAATACCGGCACGAATCTCAGGATGTGCTTCCAAAATGGCGTACAGGTTGGGCATGTTCTCCTGAGTAATGTAGGGTGTCAGGTCGATAAATGTGCCATCCTCGCCATATTCGCAGATGTCGTTGGGGCTGAAGCCTACGGCGATAAAGGCGTCGGGCAGCTGGTTGCCGCCGATGAGAACGCCAACCTTTTCGCCAAGGGAGTCGCTCATCAGATCCCACTCAATCTCCACGCCGGCCTTCTCGGCAAGATCCATCAACACAGGGTTGCTGTCATTGCCGCTGGATAGGGTGGACATACCGCCAACCACGAGGAAATCGGTCTGGTTTTCATCACCACGTTTCTGGGGACCATTGTTGCAGGCAACAAGACCCAGAACCATAGAGGCAACCAGAGCCAGAATCAAAAATTTTTTCATCGTTTTTTTCATCAGTCTGTTTCTCCTTTTTATATTTTGCTGTTGACCAAAGCATGTTCACACCATCCAAAATGCACAGAGTATAAGGGTTTCTGTGAACAAGCTATAATGTTAACCTTTGACTGCACCGGTCATGAAGCCCTGCTCAAAGTACTTCTGCACGAAGGGGTAGATAATGAGCATGGGGGCCGCTGCTACAATCATTGAGGCGAATTTGACCAACTCTGCGATACGGTTTGCATCGGCGTAGCTCATACCACTGGTCATGCTGGTCAATGCTTCGGTGGTAATCAAAATACCACGCAGAACCAGAGGGAATGGATACTGCTCCTTCTGCAAATAGATCAAGGCGGTGAACCAGTCGTTCCAGAAGGCTACCATGGAGAATACCACGATAACAGCCATGATGGAGCGGCTCAGGGGAACCACCACCCGCAGGAAAATGGTCATATTGTCGGCGCCGTCAATCTCGGCTGCCGAAATCAGGTCTTTGGGAATATTGTTCTCAAAGAAGTTGCGAACGATTATTACGTTGCCCATGGCAACACCGCCGGGCAGGAACAGCGCCCACATATTGTTGAGCAAGCCGGTGTCACGGACTACCAAGTAGGTGGGGATCAAGCCTCCGCCGAAGTACATGGTAATAATGAAGAAAATGCTGATCCATTTTCTGCCGGGCAGGTCCCTGCGGCTCAGGGGATAGGCGGTAATGTATACGGTGACCAGGGAATAAATCGTACCGATCACGGTATACTTCACCGAGTTCACAAAGCCATTGAGAAGGTTGGTGTTTTGGAATACGGTCTTGTAGCCCTCCAGGGTGAACTGGCTGGGCAGCAAGAAGGTTTTGCCGGCGTACACGTCGTAGGGATCGGATATGGATGCCACAACCACGTAGTACAGGGGGTAGGCGATGATCACCAGAATAATGGTGCACACCACAACCAGAACGATGTCGCTTGCCTTATCGGAAAGGCCAGATGTTTTTCTCTTCATAATTAACCCTCCTTAGACAAAGCTGACATCGGCGGCCTTCTTGGCGATCTTGTTAACAACGACCAGCAGAATTATGTTGATGACCGTGTTGAAAAGACCGATTGCCGTCGAATAGCTGTACTGGTGATCCACAATGCCCTGCTCATACACGTACACAGCGATTACATCACTGGTACTTTTGTTAAGATTGGTCTGGAGCAGGAATACCTTTTCGAAGCCTACGCTCATCAATCCGCTGGCACTCATAATGAGCTGCAGGATGATCATAGGCGTAAGCTCCGGTACGTCAATGTGGAGAATCCTCTGGAACATGGATGCACCGTCAATCTTCGCCGCCTCATACAGTCCCGGATCTACCGCAGACAGTGTTGCCAGGTAGACGATACAGCCCCAGCCTGCATCCTGCCATATGCCTGATGCAATGTAGATGGTGCGGAATGCTCCGGGCACAGTCATAAAGTCGATTGACTGTCCAATCAGCAGGTTGATCAATCCTCCGTAAGGGCTGAGGAAGATACGAATCATACCACAGACGACCATGATGGAGATGAAGTGAGGTGCATACAGAACTGTCTGAACCACACGCTTATAGCGCTTGAACCTCATCTGGTTAATGGCCAGAGAAAGAATGATGGGCACCGGGAAGCTCCACAGCAAGCTGTAGAGGCTCAGCTTAATGGTGTTTACAATCATTCTGCTGAAGTTGGGGGCAGTGAAGAACCGCTCAAACCACTCCCAGCCTACCCATTCACTTCCAAAGAAGCCACGGGCGGGCTTGTAGTCCCGAAAAGCGATCTGAATGCCGTACATCGGGATGTACTTGTAGATAATTGTGATGACAATTGGGATTGCAAGAAGAAGATATAGCTGCCAGTTTTCAAGAATCCGCCGCCCAAGCGGTTTTCCGTGGCGCTTCTTCGCAAGCGATGGTTTCTCTTGCTTTTGCAGAGATTTTGCCGTTGAATTTGTCACACTGGGTCTCCCTCCTTAGAAAATATTTGCTTATCTTGCATAGGTCTTGTGAACGCATATACGCCGGACAGGTAACCAGCCTGTTCCGTCGCAGGGCGTCCGTCGTGAAACGTTCTTTTAGAACAAAAAAATAATACAATAGTCGGCCAAATAAAGTCAACCCATTTTTACGCCATTGTAAAGGATATGACAAGATTTGTTTCAATTACACAAAAATTATTGTGAAAATTGTGCAATTTGACTAGTGAACTCCCCCGTGTATCATTTCATGAAATTTCACGAAACCCCTTTACATAGGGGAGCTAAATCGAGTATACTGTACAGCGTTGATTTTATAGAACGAGGTCTGCAATATGTCAGAGAAAGGTTCCATGCCCACCATGAAGGACGTCGCCCGGGAGGCAGGCGTTGCTCTGGGCACTGTATCCAAGGTGGTCAACGGCATTCCGGTAGGCGACAGCTATCGCATCCGGGTGGAGGAGGCCATTGATAAACTGAACTACCGCATTAATAATTACGCCAAGGGCCTGCGGGGCAACAAAACCCTGGTGGTGGCGGTGCTTGTGCCCAATTTGGTAAGCCCATTCTTTGCCGGACTTGTGAACAGCATTAACCGTGCTTTGTCGGAACGGCATCACCATATGCTTCTGTTCGCAACGGATTATGATCCTATGCAGGAGCAGAAATACGTGTTTCTGGCAGAGCAGCAGCAGGTAGACGGAATAATCTGCCTGTCCTACAACGCACAATTGACCATTCCGGAGAACGTGCCCATGGTGTCCATCGACCGCTTCTTTGGTGAAAAAATCCCCTGCGTCGCCAGCGACAACTACGGCGGCGGCAGGCTGGCAGCGGAAAAGCTGGTGGAGGGCGGATGCAGGAACCTGGCTTTCCTGCGCATCGGGTCCAGGCTCACCAATGAGCCCAACAAGCGAAAGGATGGCTTTGTAGGCGCCTGCGAGAATATGGGGGTGCCCTACACCGCGAAAATTGTGGATGACGGCACGCCCTACAGCGTGTTTGAGGAATTTCTCCAGGAACATATCCATGATGGGAAGCTGGATTTTGATGGTATTTTCTGCGTGACTGACGCTCTGGCCCACCAGGTTATCACCTTTTTAAAGAACATGGGGATCCGGGTGCCGGAGGACGTTCAGGTCATCGGCTACGACGGCGTGCGCTGCTTTGGAAGCATGGAACTGTACTGTTCCACAATTGTCCAGCCCATAGATGAAATGGCTGAAACCTGCGTGGATATGCTGCTGGAGAAGGATACGGGGAAGGCTCCGTCCCTGGTATGCCTGCCTGTCCACTATGCCTACGGCGGAACCACCAAGGTCTAGAGAGGCGATTCTGAAATGGCAAGCGAGTATTTGAAATGGAAATTCCGGGACGTGAAACCGGACGAACCACCACCTCCCATGACCAGGAAGCAGCGGATGGCAAATTGGTTTTATTACAATAAATGGTGGCTTTTGGTGGGATTGGTGCTGCTGAGCATTATAGGCAGCATTGTGTGGAATGCTCTGGGCATAGGGAAGACCAAGCCGGACTACATTTTCGCATATATCGGCAGCAAAGACCTGCCCCAGACCTGCGCTGAGGCACTGGAAGGAGAATTGGCATCCCTGGGTCAGGATGTAAACGGCGACGGCAAGGTTGCCGTAGAGCTGCGCCAGTATATCACCAATCGCAGCGGTGACCCGGAAACGGCCTTGTATTACAACTACGCCGACGAAACGGTGCTTCTGGCGGATATTACCAGAGCAGAGAGCTATTTTTTCCTGGTGGAGGATGCGGCCAAGGTGCAAAAGGCCTTCCAGATCTTCGCCATGGCTGATGGAACCCCTCCGGCAGATG
This sequence comes from uncultured Clostridia bacterium, assembly GCA_964500525.1. Classification (GTDB taxonomy): domain Bacteria; phylum Bacillota; class Clostridia; order RGIG7378; family RGIG7378; genus RGIG7378. The sequence goes on from CAZCOE010000113.1 coordinate 9,505, forward strand.
AGGATTTGTCTGTGGAGGACAAGGTATATCAGTGGCAGGACTGTCCCGTGCTTTCCGGACTGGAAACCGATCAGACGCTGCTGAAGGATCTGTATATTGGAAGACGCTATTTTGTTGATGATCAGCGGGCCCAGGAGCAGGAGGCTGCGGCCCTGCTCTGGGATATTTTGACGAAGGGGGCACAGCAGGAATGAAACGCATTTGGATATTGGCAATTCTTACAGCATTGCTTCTCAGCGGCTGCACCGCCCAGGAGACCAAGCACCCGGAATGGGACGCAAGCTGGGTGCCGTTGGGGGATGTGTTTGCTGTGGAACCTACAGAGGACTTTGTCCTGAATGAAAGCAATGATATGCTGTCACCCTACGGAGTGTACTATGCCACCTGGACCTGCGGCGAAGAACGGCCCTTTGTCAATGCAGACGAGGAAGATGCCAAGGTATACGATGCCCAGATTTATGTACTCCTGAAGGAATGCGCCGATGCAGAGGCTGCCAAGAAGGAAGTTGAGGCATGGATTGCACGGGAGCAGGAGTCCTACGGCGCCGCAGAAACAGAGCCCAAGACCTATGCCGGACAGGAGTTTAAGACTCTGCCCCTGATTTCCGGAAAGGAAGGCAATCCCTACAATCACGGCATTGCAGCATTTGCCGTGAGAGGGAACTGCGCTGTCAGCGTTGAGCTGCTCTGCTCTGATCGCTTTACAGCAGATCCCCAGACAGTGCTGGATCGGTTTTTAAATGGATTTCATTATAGTGAATAAATAGGAGGCGCTTACTGTGGGCTTATTTTTTCCGGATGAAGAGAGACATTTCCCAGGGGTCCGTGCCACCGGATTTCCCCGCTACAAGGAGCTGCTGGAGCACAATATCAAGGAATTCTTCTTTGTAGGCTTTATTACCCTGGTTTTTCTGATTCCCTATGGACTGGGTATGGTGTGGGCAATTCTCTCTAAAAGCAGCCTGGTCATGCTGGGTGTGGGAGTAGTTGGCGGAGCAATTGCCGGTCCTGGGATTGCCTGCATGTATGACATTATTCTGCGGCGTCTGAGGGATAACAAGGACGACTGGTGGACTTGCTATAAGAGATCCATGAAGCAGAATTGGAAGGCATCCATCATTCCGGGAATTATTCAATTCGTGTTTCTGGGATTCTGGATCTTCAGCTGTGCCCTGATTCTCTGGGCTAAGGCGCCCATTTCCCTGGGAACGGTGCTGTTGCTGCTGTTTGCGGCAATTATATTTATGATGCTGACCTCCATCTGGTGGCCTCAGGTGGTGCTGTTCGATCAAAAAATGGGCGTGCAGCTGAAAAATGCTGTGGGATTTATCCTGTTCCATCTGATCAGGTGCCTGGGAGTTGCAGTTCTCCAGGTGGCGTGGTGGATCATCACATTTTTGCTGCTTCCCTGGTCGGCATTTTTGGTTCCATTCCTCAGCGTGTGGTATATTTTATTCCTTGCTATGTTTTTCCTCTACAGGCCTATGGACAAGGCGTTCCGCATTGAGGAACAGATTAATGAGGATTTCCCCGGACAAATTCAGATTGGAGAGGATGAATGATGGAGATTCTGGCTGAAAATCGCTTTACAATCACCAAAAGCCTGTTCTATGAAGGTATGCTCCGGGTTTTTGCAGAGAATTACGGAAAGTTTGCCAAAAAGGCAGCCGTGTTCCTGGCTCTGGCCTGGGTAATCCTGGCGGCAGTGACTCTGTGGCAGCAACAGAACATTGCTTTTGTGGGACTGGAATTGGTGGTTTCAATCCTGGCCATGGTGTGGGTTACGGTGATATTGCCCCGCCACAAGACAAGACGGGCATTCCAGGCCATGCAGAACCGGGGTGGCGATCTGGAACGGGTTACCCGTTTCTATCGGGATCGGCTGGAGGTAGATGCCGGCGGCAACCAGACGGTGGTGCCCTATTCGGAGATTACACAGGTTCTGAGCACAGAGCAGCTTATGATTCTGATGAACGCCGAGAATACCGGGGTGCTTGTAAAGCTGGACGGCTTTCTGAATGGCAGCGACGCCATGGTGCGGGAACTGATTGCAGCCGCAAAGGAAAAACAGGCCGCCTCGGACAGTATCCCATCAGAATCATCTGACAGGACGCCGGATTCCACTGAAACCTCTGTTTGACCGGCAGATTGAGAAACGATTCACTATACAATATATACAAAAAACACCCTGGGGATTTGTTGAAGTTGTACGATTCTACAGGTTGTTGTACTTTTTTGTTGACAAACCCTTTTACACGTTGCTATAATTAATTCGGTCACTCGTGAAACGTTATATTGACCAAAAAACAACCAAAGTAACTACATACTAAAGCAAACCACAAACGAGAAAAAGGAAGGAAATCACTATGAAAATTTCTATACGCAGATGGTTCTGTGTCCTGCTGGCGCTTTGTATGGCACTGTGCATTGCTGCATGCAACAATGAGAACAGCAAGGCCGGTGACCTGGTTAATGGCGACTTTGAAGAAGTTGCCGAAGGCAAGTGGGTCGGTTGGACCAGGAAGGACGCAGCCTTTAACTTCCGTGGCGTTGTTACCAATGAGAAGGTTAACGGCGTTACAATGGAAAAATCAGGCAGTAACTATTTCGCAGGTTCCGTGGGCGGAAACCCCTCAATGCGCGGCACATTGACATCCGATGTGTTCAAGCTGGGCGGCAACGGCTTCATCACTTTTAAGATGGGTGCCGGCAAGAACACTGAGAAGGTCTATGTGGACTTTTTCCAGGAAGGCAATGACAAGCCTATCGCTCACGTAGTCAACAGCGATTGCGACGGCGTTTACATCACAGAGCATCTGCTCACCAAGGTTGTAGACCTGTCCCAGTATGTTGGCAAGAATATTTACATCCAGGTAACTGACAATGACGACGGAACAGACTTCGCATATGTAAACCTGGATGCATTCCACGTATGCACCTCCGAGGAAGAGGTAAATGCAGCTAAGGCAGACTATGACCGCCAGATTAAGGAATTTGGCCCCAAGCCCTTCGAAGAGGATGAGAAATCCAACGATATCGTCAACGGCGGATTTGAGACCGGCGATCTCACAGGTTGGAAGATTCTGGAAGGCACAGCCATTTCCCGTGCAGGCATCGTTCCCACAAGCCAGTATTACTGGAACGACCGCAGCGTCTACGGCGAGGGCGAGTTCTACTTTGATGGCAGCAACAACGGCGCTATCCAGGAGAACCTGACCGGCGCTATTCGCTCCACCAAGTTCACCTTGGGCGGCGATGGATACATCTCCTTCATGATTGGCAGCGGCAACGGCGGCTCCTATGTAGCCCTGTGCGACGGCAACACCGATGAGGAATTGATTAAGGTTACCAACGACTACTTCAGCGATCCTGCACTGGCCCTGACCCTGCTGCGTACCTACATGGACGCCAAGGAATATATTGGCCGCGTAGTATACCTGAAGGTTGTAGATGCCAATGATGGCAGCAACGGCGGTTTCGCATTCATCAACGTGGACGATTTCCGCGTATCCCTGACAGCAGATCAGGTTGCTGAGTTGGAAGTTGAGCAGATGGAGAAGATCCAGAAGGAGACCTACACATCCGCTACCTATGATGACCTGACAACTCTGAACAATTACTACAGCAACTATCCTTACCTTGTGCCTCTTAAGACCGTGACCATGACTCAGTACGCTGAGAACCAGGTTGTGGACTGCGGCACAGTGGATCTTACCCCATTTGTAGCCAATGCATCTGCAGCATACGGCGGAGAG